>WRJU01000199.1 GCA_009778425.1 Pseudomonadota bacterium | reverse complement strand
CCGATGAATGCCCGTCTCGGTTCGCAAGTGGCCGTAGGCGTATTCGCCGTTCACCTTGATGGTGCAGTTCTTGATGCCGGCTACGTCCCCTTCGCTCTCTTCGAGCAGTTCAACAGTGAACCCCTTTTTCTCCGCGTAACGCAGGTACATGCGTTCCAGCATCGAAGCCCAATCCTGCGCCTCGGTCCCTCCTGCGCCGGACTGGATTTCGACGAAGCAATTAGCCGGGTCCATCGGGTGGGCGAACATACGCCGGAATTCGAGCGTCTCGATGGTCTCCGTAAGCGCCTGAAGTTCGCCCTCCACGGCTTCAAAAGTATCATCGTCGTCTTCAGCCTGGGCGAGATCGAACAATTCCTTGAGGTTGCGCGCGTCAAGGCTGGCGGCCCCGAGAATCTGAACGACATTTTCAAGCTGGCGTTTCTCGCGTCCCAATTCCTGCGCGCGCGCGGCATCGTTCCAGACGGCGGGGTCTTCCAGGGCGCGGTTGACCTCTTCTAAGCGGGTAGCCTTGACTTCGTAGTCAAAGATACCTCCGTAGCGCGCGCGCGCGCGCGGCGATGTCTTCGATGCGTTCGGCAATGGCATTCTGGCGTTCTGCTTCCATGATGGCGCTCTATCTAATACGTCGGGGAAAGTCGCGTAGTATAGCGGCGAACCGCTGGAGGAGCGCCGTAACAATATGGAGCCGCAGGAAGAAAAATCCCTCCTGGATACTATCGAGGCCCAGGCACAAAGAGCCGCGATACGCAAACGCGCGCTCACCGCGCGGGAAACTGCGCCTCACGCGCGCCGCGCCGCATGGGAAGCGGCCATCATGCGCCATCTCGATTCATTGGTTGCCCAACTCGCGCCGCGCGTACTGGCTTTTTGCTGGCCATTCCGCGCGGAGGCGGATTGCCGCAGATGGGTGGAACGCTGGCTGGATGGGGATACGGCCCGTATCGCGGCTTTGCCGGTCGTGGTGGGGCGGGACGCGCCGCTCGTTTTCCGGCGCTGGACGCCGGGAATGGAACTGGCGCTCGACCAGCACGGCATCCCGTTCCCAACGCACGGAGAAGCACTTACGCCGGATGTGGCGCTCGTGCCGCTCAACGCATTTGACGCGCGCGGATACCGGCTTGGCTACGGCAGCGGCTATTTCGACCGCACACTGGCCGCAATGAGGATGATTGCGGTGGGAGTCGGTTTCGAGCTTGGGCGCGAAAACGACGTTCTACCGCAAGCCCACGACCTCGCGATGAACTGGCTGGTGACGGAAGCCGGGGTTTTTCCTGCCGAGCGCGGCTAGGCATTCAACTCCGGCCTTTCCTCTTACCCCACCTCGAAACTGCTGGTAGAAAGCTCCGCGTAATAGCGCCCCGAAACGGCGGTAAACCTCAGCACACAATAATCCGGGTCGGTCACGCCTTCGCGGTAATAGAGCGTGTCGCCCTCGCGCCAGATCATCTCCTTTGTTGCCGCGTCCTCACACACCTCCATGTGGCCCTGTAGCATCACGCCCCGGAAAGTGTCGCGGTCGAAAAAATAGATGCACGCTTTTGGATTGGCGCGAAATTGCGCCACGCGCATGCTGGACGTATTTGTGGTGAACCAGAAAGTCTTGATGCCGTCATGCTTGCGCGGTTCGAGCATGGCCTTGATGTTGGGAAAACCGTTCTGATCGACGGAACCCACGATCGACACATTTCGGCTGTCGATCAATTCACCGATCATTTGAGCCGTTACCTGCATTTTACTTCCCTCCCTCTTCACCATTTTGATCACACTTCTCGTCGCCAGTGGCCGTTTCTGAAGCGATAGGCTGTGGAACAGTTTTTTTCTTCCACATCCGCCCGGTTTTCTTCCAGTAGCCATTCTTGAGCCACGCGGATAATCCCCGGCTCAACCAGCGGATGAGGATGTTTGCAAGCCAGAGCGTCCAGGCCAGCATGAGCGCGCGGTATAGCCAGATTGGCAGGCTGAAGACCGTGGCGACGGGCAACAGTGAATCACTCTGGTCAGCAAACCAAGCCAAATTGTTGTTGCCGGAACCATAGCCACGAATGCCCATATCGGGTACGCCAAGCAGACCTTCAGGCACGGTGTTGATGAGCTTGTACAGCATCACGGCGGTCAGTATGACGATGCCTGCCTGCATGGCGTTAAACCTGCGCGCAGGCCAATCCGAACAGGATTCGCGCCGCACACGCCAGTCGATGACGAGCAGCCAGAGTGTAATGACAAACAGCGTCATCCACGAAAAGGTGGAAAAACCCAACACGAGCAGGAACCATTGCCAGCGTTTGAGCGAAGAAATACCGCTTTTCGCCAGCAGGAAAGCAAGGAGAAGCGCCGCCAGCAGTTCACCCCAATAGAGCACTGCCGGGCCAACTGCCGGACCCTTCGTGGCAAGAATCCAGCGCTGTTTGCCGAGAACGACGCGCAAGTCGATGTTGGCCGCTGGCAAGCCAAGGGCGATGCCCGGACTGGACATGAAAAGGCCGACATTCCCTTGATGGCGCAGCCGGAGCGTGTAGGTTTGCAACCCTGGCGAAACGGGCAGGCTCAGGCGATTTTCGCGCGCTTGCAGGTTCAGGGGGACTCCGCCGCGCCGCACTTCGAGCACTTCCAGTTCCGACGGCAGGGTGATGAGATGCTCGCCTCCCTGACTCGCCCGCAGATTGAATTCCAGCGTGACATCGCTGGCATGCTGGCCGACATGGTTCTCCAGCCGCACACTGTCGATGGCGCGGATTCCGCCCTCGGTCTTGACGGGCTGCGTCAGGGTCAGCACCAATTTTTCGCCGGGCAGGGGATGGAATTCAAACACCACATCTTCCCCGCTGCTTTTGAGAGTTACCGGCACGCCTTCCCACTCCAGATGCCAAGAGGGATTCACGGTGACGCGCCAGGTTTCCGCATGTTCAGTCAGAAGCGGGGCGCGCAGTTCGATGACATTCTTCACCTTGTCCAACCGAGCCGCCCAGTTGGCCGTATTGGTCTTGCTTGCAAAAACCGCCAGGGCGCGGCCATCCTGAACCTTGAGTTCAGGGGTGGTGATGTGTTCGCCGGGCAACAGCGGCACAGGGAAGGTAAAACCGCCGTCCTCCGGCGCGATGCGCCTGACCTGGGTACGGATGCTCCAGTCGAGATCAAAAATGAGATCGCGCTGCACATGTACGAAAGGCGGAAATTGCTGTGCCGACGACGACAAAGCCATGGCAGCGTCTCCCCCACCTTTCCGGTCGGTGGACGGCGCAGCCGTAGCAGCAGCCACACGGGAGAAATTGAGCGTTTCCCCCAGAAGACGCCCTTCATCGATACCATCGGCCTGCCAGTACGCGCTGCCAAATTCGATCTGCGCGGGACGAATCGGAAAGCCGAGCGAAGCGGAATCGCCATCGAGCGCATATTCGAGCTGGACATGATGGACGCCGCGCGGCAGGGCAATGTAGTTTTGCTCCTCGACGCGCAACACCGGCTGCGCCTCACCGTTGACGCGCGCGCCGAGCAGGGTCATCTGCTCGTCTGAAACAGGCAGCGGCAACGAGGTCGCTGCCTCGACGTGCGCCACGAGCATCACTTTTAATTGCGATGCGTCGGCATCAATGCGAACCTTGGCGACATCCGCGCAAGATGGCGAGCATTCAGGCGCTTTGAGCAGACGGGTTCTCAGTTCCTCCAGCAGATCATCGGGCGGGAATGCGCTGCTTTCGGGTGGCGCGGCAGCGGTAGGCGTGGAAAAACCCAATCCGGCCGCCACAAAACCCGCAAGGCACAATATGAAGAGCACCGCCGTAGCGGAAGGCGTCGAAGCCTTTGCCGCGCCGGGTTTCCCCCACGACGAAGGCACACCCGCGCCGGGGAACACCACGCGGATCGAACGCCAGACGAGCCAGCCCAACAGCGCGACGATCAACAGGCGCAGCAAACGGGTCAACCAGGGCGGGCTGACCAGCAGACGCACACTCTGCGCTTCAGTGACAGGCCCTGACCAATGCAGCCTGTAGGAATCCCCCAATGACCAGGCCGGTTCGCCGCCGCCCGTCTGCGTGACGGTGGATTGGGCATAACGCTGGCGCTGCTCGGGCGCATAAGCGGACATACCCCTTCTCAACGTGGCGGGTTTCTCAGCTTCTTTTGACATCACTACGGCCCCTTGTGACCTCATTACGGCTTCTTGTGAGCTTTTTATTGATAGTGACGATACGGGTTCAGCAGGAGCAGCCTGTCTGGGCGGCGGCGGAGAAGCAGAGACATCATCGGGCGCAAGCATCTCGCCCCTGTCAACAGCGGAATCTCGCGCAACAGGCATGGCTCCCAGCCGCGCGGTTCCCACCATGCCACTGCCTTCAAGCTGAGGATACAGCGCGGTACGAATCTGGGTCGGGATGAACAAAACCGCCGCGCCGACAAAACAGAGCAGCGCAATGCGTTCACCGACGCGCAACACCTTGCGCAAACGCCCCTCCGGCAGAGCACGGCACAGCAAGGCCAGGACGATGACGACAGCAAAAGACTGCACCGGCGCGGACTCGTGCATTCCAAGAGTCAGATAGGCGATGGAGAGCACTCCACCCGCCGTGCCGAACAAGCGCCAAGCGAGTAGCGCGAAGAAGGCTGCGAGAAAAACATCCAGAATTGTCCAACGTTCCACCCACACGTTGCCCGAAGCTCTATCCACGCCCGGCGCGGCAATCAGCCGGTAGCCGTAAGGCATTCGCAGGGTGGTTTCCACGCTGTCGAACGACTGTTGCCAACCTGTGACCGGAACCCGGCTGGACGTCCCTGCCTCCAGCCGCACACCCGCGTTGAGCGTGACATTCATTTGATGCCATTCCACGCCGGTCAACGTCTCGTCCGCACCGACTGTCACCAGCAGCGCCGCCGACAAATCATCGGGGGCTTGCCCAGCCAGTGCCATAAGGCTATCGGCGCGTTCCAGCCTGTAAGGCTTCGCTACATCGAACCGCCAGCCCTGGCGCATAGTTCCCTCGACGCGATCCCGCGCGAAAAATCCCTTGCCGGAAAAATCCAGCCACATATCGCGTTTCAGCATCAACCGCTGGCCTTCGCGTTCGTTCTGCCCACGGGAACGCTCTTCGATCTGGAAACGCGCCTTGGGATTGACCACGAAAGCGGGCAACGACAACCACTCTGTCGGCACACCTGCCTGACGGGGATCGACATTGAGCATGCTCTCGTTGGGAGATACCGCCGTGACGCGCAAGGCAGGAGCGGCCTCATAGCTCCAGACTTCCTGCGGACGTTCCGGGGAAAATACGGGTTCGACACTTTCAAACGGCTTATTGAGGCGGGCTTCGACCTCGACCACTGCCTGTCCGGGCATCACCTGCACTTGCAAGCGCCCATCCGTATCCAAGCGCGCCGCCCAGGGCGAAGAAATGCGTATCGGTACGAAGTGCGCGGGTAAAACATTCGATACGCTCCATTCGCGCGCCTTGCCTGAAACCTTGAGTAAAAACCGTGTCGTAAGACGTGTCGGAATCCCGTCGGAGAGCTTGCGAAACACCTGCATATCGAGACTGTCCTCCGCCCGCGTTACCGCGTCTTCCTGTGCGCCCAACATGAGCGCCTTGCCGTGACGCGCCAGCGGCAATACGGGTTTGCCGTCGATCACGAGTGAGACCAGCGCCACGTTCTCTGGAATATCCATCGCCTGTGGCCGTTCCTGCCACGAAATCCAGCCGCTTACCGCATGCCGCCCCTTCGTCAGCCACACGATCGGAGTATTGCCGTCCATCAGCACCGGATGCGCCCGACCATCGACCGCGACCTGTTGCGGCCAGTATTTACGGTTACCCGGCAAGGGTACGGCGCTTTCATACTGCAATTCCCAATTCTGGAAAAACTTCATACCGTCGCCCTGCCGCGCGGCCTCCAGCTTCAATTCCCCCGGCCAGGCGCAGAAAGCGCGATCATGCTGACCCGAAACGGATGGGCAAAGCCAGGCTTCCTGTCCGTGCAGCGCCCAGCCTTTCCACGGTTTCAGGGATTCCGGAATAGTGCTGTCACCACTGCTTGCCGCCGCCAGCACGGCTCCGCTCCACAAAACCGGCACAAGCGCCACAAGCCCGAACAAAAACACCCTAAACCCCATTTTCTGCCCAAGATGATTTTTCATTATTCTTCTCCGCCCGGTTTACATTTAGATTTATAAATATAAAACAGAAAGTCCAAGCATTCCCTTCCTGCCTCTTTCGCCCGCCATGCCGATTCAGCCCGCTACGCTTCTGTTCGCCCCCGACGGTACGCCTCGTTCGGATTTGTTCGATGATGTTTATCACTCTGCCGATGGCGGGCTGGGGCAAGCACGGCATGTCTTTCTGGGCGGAAACGGTCTGCCGGAACGCTGGCGCGGTCAAGACCGCTTTGTCATCGTGGAAACGGGGTTCGGGTTTGGCTTGAATTTCCTGGCCACCTGGGCGGCTTGGCGGGAAGACGTTGCCCGTGCGCGCGTACTGCATTTCATTTCCTGTGAGTTGCACCCGTTCCGGGTCGATGACCTGGCGCGGCTCCATGCCAACTGGCCGGAACTCGCGCCGCTCGCCGCCCAGTTGCGCGCCCAATGGCCCGTGCTTGCGGGGGGGATGCACCGCCTGCATCTGGATGAGGGAAAAGTGTGCCTGACACTGTATTTCGGCGATGTCCGTGAGGGATTGGCGCAGATCGACGCATGTGCCGACGCTTTTTTTCTGGATGGCTTTTCTCCCGCCAAAAACCCAATCATGTGGTCGGCGCGGGTCTTTCATCTGCTCTCGCGTCTGGCGGCCCCAAAGGCGAGCCTGTCGACGTGGTCGGTTGCGGGGGAAGTGCGCGAGGGTTTGCGCCGCGCGCGGTTCCTTGTGGAGAAAGCACCGGGTTTCGGCGGCAAGCGGGAAATGCTGCGCGGCGCGCTTCATCCAGAGGCGCGCGCGCGCCAGCCTTCTTTGCCTCCAGCCTTGCGTCAGGCAGTCATCATCGGCGCGGGCGCAGCGGGGACGGCGGTTTGTGAACGTTTGTGCGCGCGCGGCTGGGAGGTCGACATCATCGACTCCGCCGATGGGCCGGGCCGGGGGGCTTCCGGCAATCACGCCGGGGTGCTGCGCCCGCAGCCCAGTTTCGACGACAACCGCATGAGTCGCATCACGCGTGCCGGGGCGCTGTACGGCTGGCGGCGCATCGGGGAAATCCTTGCCTCGGGCATGAAGCTCCGCGCGGCGGCTTGCGGGGTTTTTCATCTCGCGCGCGACGTTGAACAGGAAATAAAGATGCGGGCCGTGGTCGAACGCCTCGCCCTGCCCGAAGAACTGCTC
Source organism: Pseudomonadota bacterium (assembly GCA_009778425.1). Taxonomy (GTDB): domain Bacteria; phylum Pseudomonadota; class Gammaproteobacteria; order Burkholderiales; family Rhodocyclaceae; genus WRNU01. The sequence continues at coordinate 3,286 of WRJU01000199.1, read as the reverse complement.
CGGCAGACCGATGCCATCGAAGCCAGCGAGAGTATCGGCTGGCAAGTCCCGCGCGGCGGCTGGCATTTTCCGGGCTGCGGATGGGTGCAGCCCCCGAGTTTGTGCACGGCCAATCTCGCCGCCTTTCCGGAGCGCATCCGCGCGCACTGGTCTTGCCCCGTCGCGGCCATCGAGCGCCGTGGAGAATGCTGGCATGCGCTCGCTGCCGATGGCAGCACCATCGCCCGCGCGCCGGTCATGATTCTCGCTGCCGGAGTCGGAGTGAGTCGCTTTTCGCAGGCCGAAAATGTGCCGGTGTTCAGTGCGCGCGGGCAGGTCAGCGTGTTGCCCGCTGCGACAGCCAGCGCCCCGCGCGTCGTGGTCTGCCAGGGGGGGTACGTGACGCCCGAAGTCGACGGCTTGCGTTGCGCGGGCGCCAGTTTCGACGTTGGCGACCCCGACCCCGCCACGCGCCTGATCGACCAGCGAGCCAACCTCGCCAAGCTGGAGAGCATCCTGCCTGGTTACACAAAAGGGTTGAAAGTCAACACGCTCGGCGCGCGTGTCGGTTTCCGTCCGGTTTCACCCGACCGCCTGCCATTGGCCGGAGCCATGCCCATCGACGGTCTATCCTGTCATCCGGGCTTGTACATCCTCTCCGGCTTCGGCGCGCGCGGGTTGGCCTGGGCGGCGCTCACAGGCGAAATGCTGGCGTCACGGATAGAAGACGAACCGCTGCCGCTGGAACGGGATCTGGTCGACGCCATGAGCCCCGGACGCTTTCTTCGTACATGAAACCGGAAACGCATCACGGATAACGACAATCATCCGGACTGACGGCGTGAAGAAAACCCAATGCCAGCTTTCGTTTTCGTAATATACAAAGCAAATAGATTTCCCGGATAATCGTAAGTCCATGCCTTATCGGCTCTCCGTCCTGTTGAGCAGTCTCGCGCTCGCGGTCGCTTTTGCGGCCATTGGCTGGAATCTGTACATGCAGGTTGAGCAATGCTTTGAGATCGAGATTGCCAACAACAGTACCCGGTTCCAGAACGTTTATGCTGTCCTGAACGAAGCCTTGGCGCAGCACGCGCAAGCCCTGGCCTACAGCATCGCTGCCAATACGGAAGTCCAGCGCATGTTCGTCGAAGCTGGCGAAGCCATACGCATCAAGCGCGAGCGCAACGGCAATAATGATAATGATGACAGCTCACGCGCGCGGCAGACTTTCCGGAAACAAATGGAAGGGCAATGGAATGAACTGCGCACCCGTCACGAAGTGCGGCATCTGCAATTCCTGCTTCCCGACGGCACATCCTTCCTGCGCATGGACGCGCCCACCCGTTTTGGCGACGTATCCACCGCAGTTCGGCCCATGCTGGCCGACATCGTGCAAGACCACGGCCCGCGTAGCGGTTTCGAGATCGAGCATACCTACGCCGGCATACTCGGCATGGCGATGGCCAGCCATCCAATGCCGGACGGCGGCGAACGCCCTGTCGGCATCGTGGAAGTCGGCTTCGGCATGAGCGAGCTTTTGAACAGGCTGGACAAACAGCTCGACACAGGCATAGCCTTGCTGCTCGATAACAAGCGGGTTTCCGGTGTCATGCTGAAGGACTATCGGCCTACAATAGAAACCCGTCAGAATTTCATCCTCGCGGCAAGCCGCCCGGAAGCGGGAGACTGGCTCAAAAGCGGGCTGCTGTCCGCAAGTGAAAATTTGCCGCAAAATCATCTTTTCGCTTGGAAAGGGCGTCACTTCCAACTCGTCGCTTTCGCGCTCAACGATTACCGGAGCCAGGCTGCCCCCCAGGCTCGCCCGCTGGGAACCGTGCTGATCTGGCGCGACATGACCGACCGGATCAAACACCTGGAGAAAGACCGTTCGGCAGTAATCAACAACACGCTGCCCGCCTGGGTATTCGCCCAATTTTTCCTGTTCGTGCTGCTGTACTTGCTGCGCCGCGAATGGAAACGCCAATTGAAGCAAGGTACGGCCGCCTTCGAAAACCTTCTGCAACACAACGCATTGCTTCTCGATACTGCCGCCAACGGCATTTGCGGCGTCGACAGGAACGGCTGCATCACGTTCATCAACCGCGCCGCGCTTGCCATGCATGGTTTCCGGCTTGAAGAGGTCATGGGCAGGAAACCGTATGAACTCTTCTATCATCATGGCCCCGACGGCTACCAGGACTCGGAAAAAAACTGGCCGTTCATGCAAACCGTAGATGACGGCAAGCCGCGCGAAGCCGAAGTGTGGCTCTCCCGGCGCGACGGCAGTTGCTTCCTCGCGAAAGTGGCGGTCACGCCCATTTTTGAGCAGGAGCAAAGGAATGGCGCGGTCATCGTCTTTCACGACATCACTGAACAACGCAACCGCCAGGAAGCCCTGCTGCGATTGGCCACCACCGATTCGCTCACCGGAGCCAGCAACCGCCGCCATTTCCTCGATCAGCTTGATGCCGAATTGGCGCGCCAGCGCCGCCACGGCGGACAGACATCGATCCTGATGACCGATCTCGATTTCTTCAAGCACATCAACGATGAATACGGGCATGCCACCGGGGATGCCGTGTTGAGCCACTTCGTGCACATCGTCCGCCAAACCGTGCGGCGCAGCGACATCATCGGCCGCCTGGGTGGCGAGGAATTCGCCATCCTGCTGCCCGGCGACGGCACGAAAGGCGCGCGCGAACTCGCCGAACGGCTGCGGCGCGCTTTTGAGAGCAATCCGGTCAAGGTCGACAACATAGACATTACATGCACAGTCAGCATTGGCATCTCGGATTTGCGCGCCGATGACATGACCGCCGACGCGCCGCTACGCCGGGCCGACGAGGCGCTCTATGCCGCAAAGGAAGCAGGGCGCAACCGCACCGTACTCTACGATCCGGCTTGGCAATGGACCCAACCCCGCCCATGGGACGAAATCGCGGAGCAAGCACCCCTGCGCTTCGCACCCCTCCTCCAGGAAGAGGAGTGACCACCCCGTCGCTTTGCGCCACCCTCCAGGGAGAGGAATAGGTCAGCGCAACCGTGCCAGCCTTTGCAGCGCCCGTTCGCGCCCGAACGCTTCCAGCACGGCATCGATCGACGGCGTATGTTCCACGCCGAGCAGGGCGACCCGCAGGGGAATGGCGACTTGCGGCATTTTCAGGCCGTGCTCCTTCATCACGTCCTTGATCGCCTGGCTGATTGCGCCCTTTTCCCACTCCGGCAGCGCGGCGAAACGCGCCTCAAGAGCCGCAAGCGCCTCCCGCGCCGGGGCGGTGAAATGCTTTTCGGCAAGATCAGCGGAAAT
>WRJU01000198.1 GCA_009778425.1 Pseudomonadota bacterium | reverse complement strand
CCGCGCGCGGAATTTTTTCTGCGGGGCGGTATACATCTCGCAAAAAGTGCAGCGATTCCATGAACAACCGTCCGTTATCGGCAGAATCAAAGATTCGGCTTCGCTTGGCGGGCGATAGACGGGGTCGACGTAGCGGATGGGGAAAAAATTGGACATGTGATTCATCCGGTGGGTTCTTCACGGGACGGCGGCGCGGCGATCAGGGCTTCGACCTGAGCCAGGCGCGCGCGGGGCTGCCGCCGGTTGCGTTCTGCCGGGGCAGGGTAAATGGACAGCCGCGCCGGGATGCCCTCCCATTCCAGGGTCAGGATCGCTTCCGGCGCGCCGGGCGGCGCTTTGCGGGTTTCGCGGTGCTCGAAGGGAAGAGCGGCATTGAGGAGAAAAATCTCGACATCCTTGGCGCTTTCCGGGAACAGGTCGATTTCGACCTCCGCGTAACGCCCGGCAGTGCCATCGAGCGCGCTGCCGGTCAGGTAGGGCCTGAATTCACTCAACAGGCGCATCAGCCCTGCCGCCGCTTGACGCATGTCCGCCAGCCGCTCCGGGAGTTCCTCGCCTTGGTACAGGGTTTGCCAGCGCCGCAGTTCTGCTTCGATTTCAGTATTGGTCGGCAGGCATCCGTTTGCGCCTTCATCTGCGCCAAGCCGACGAGCCGCCTTGCGCTTGGCAAAACCAAAATCGCCGATACCGTCTTCGGCCATCATGCGCGCGGCCAGCGCGGCGATTTCGCGGCGGCGTTGCGCGCCGCGTGGAGGGAAACCGTATTCCGCCATGAAAGAAGAAAGATGAGCGCCTTCGGGTAGAATCCCCCTGATTCTACACAGGACGCGGCATCCTCTCTCCACTTTTTGGGTTTTCGTTCCATGCACATTCATATCCTCGGTATCTGCGGTACTTTCATGGGGGGAGTTGCGCAACTGGCGGTGGCTTCCGGGCACAAGGTGACGGGATGCGACGCCAATGTCTATCCGCCGATGAGCGACCAGCTCGAAGCGGCAGGCATCGCGCTCACCGAAGGGTTCGATGTCGGTCAGATCGGCCTGAAACCGGATGTTTTCGTTATCGGCAATGCCGTCTCCCGTGGCAATCCCCTGCTGGAAGCGATTCTCGACCAGGGTTTGCCCTATGTGTCCGGCCCGCAATGGTTGTCCGAGCATGTCCTGCAGGGGCGCTGGGTGCTGGCCGTGGCGGGTACGCATGGCAAGACCACCACGGCTTCCATGCTCGCCTACATCCTCGAAAAAGCAGGGCTTGAACCCGGTTTCCTGATTGGCGGGGTGCCGGTGGATTTCGGAGTCTCCGCCCGTCCCGGCAAAACGCCCCTGTTCGTGATTGAAGCCGACGAGTACGACACCGCCTTCTGTGACAAGCGATCCAAGTTCGTCCATTACCGCCCGCGCACCGTGATCCTGAACAACCTGGAATTCGATCATGCGGACATCTTTCCTGATCTCGCGGCCATCGAGACGCAGTTCCATCACCTCGTGCGCACTTTGCCCGCCACGGGCCGCATCATCGCGAATGCCCGTGAAGAAAGCCTGAAGCGCGTTCTGGCGCGCGGTTGCTGGACTCCCGTGGATTGGTTCAATGGCTGGAAAGGCGGCTGGAGCGCGGGGGGCGACGATGCCGAGGGGAGCATCGTCATTTGCGACGAGAACGACGATGAAATAGGCCGCGTATCATGGGAACTCACCGGTGCGCACAATCGCGCCAACGCTTGCGCGGCGCTGCTGGCCGCGCGCCACGTCGGAGTGTCGGTCTCCGACGGGCTGGCGGCTCTGTCCGAATTCAGAAACGTCAAGCGCCGCATGGAAGTGCGCGGCGAAGCGGGTGGCGTGAAGGTCTATGATGATTTTGCCCACCATCCCACCGCTATTGCTACCACACTCGACGGCCTGCGCCGCAAGGTCGGCCCAGCCGCAAGGATCATCGCAGTGCTGGAGCCCCGGTCGAACACCATGAAAATGGGCACGATGAAAGACCTGCTTCCGCAAAGCCTCCGGCTGGCCGATCAGGTGTTCTGCTATTGCGGCAATCTTGGATGGGACGCGCAAGCGGCTCTCGCCCCTCTGGGCGCGCACCAGTCCTGCCATGATGATCTTGCCGCGCTGGTTGCCGCCGTGGCCGCCGAGGCGTGCCCCGGCGACCATGTGGTCGTGATGAGCAACGGCGGCTTCGGTGGCATCCACCAAAAATTGCTGGACGCGCTTGGCAGGCTCTGACTGTCAGAAGCCTGACCAAAGAAACCCTGATTGACCAAGCCGCTTGCCGATCCCTCTCCCACGAGGGGAGAGGGAAAGCACAGGCATAAATCAGCGTTTCCTTGGGAACTCTCTGTTTTTCCTTTGTAAAACAGAGGCTCCTTCCGTATATGGGGTTAGAATACTGGCGCTTTTAGTGCTCAGGTGTGTCTGCCGACAGTGTTTTTCGGGAATGTGTTCATCATGAAAGCATCGGGTTTGTTTGTCGTTCTCTCTGTTTCTTCCGCCTTGTTCGGGTGTAGTTCCTCTTCTATTCCACCAGCGGTTTCGATTGATCAGAAGCAGATCGATCAGGTTGTCAGGCAGGCCGCCGAAGAAAACAATGTGGTCGAGGAAAGCGTGTTGCGCGACGGCGGGAAGGTTTCCTTGGCCGTGCGCTTTCTGAACGGGGATAAAGCAGCCGGGGAACTGTATCTCCGGGCGGATTGCGCGAACGGGCGCGCAGACTGGGTTTATGGCGACATCCTGGACAAGAAGGCGTCTCCCGTCAGAAAGGAACGGCGTTACGCCAATGGGACTGCACTTTATTCCCCGCCGCTTGCCTTGAGCGAATCGGCCGCCAGTGCTGTCCATCGGCTGGATGCCGTCAAAAAAGCCTGTGAGCGCGCGCCCTCCTGGCGCGAGATCGCGTACAACAGGAAAAACGAGACGCAACTCCTGCTGGATGTTTCGAGCTTGCAGACACAGGCGGATGGCAGTGTGCGTTTCTGGGCGGCGGTCGACTATCCCTATCTCGCGTATATCCGGCTTTACAAGGCCCCTTATGCCCGTCGGGCCGGGTTTTACAAAGTGGATTGCCAGGGGCAGTCGTACTCCCTTCTCCATGTCTATTACCTGGATCAACAGCAGACGATTACGGATGGCGGGATGCAGAACCGTCCGCCTGTCTTGAGCATTCCCCAGTCCACCGGCGATTCCGCCACCCTGTTGTCGGCAATTTGCAGTCGGGAAAATCTATCCCAAACTCTTTTGCCTCCTGAGGCGCGCGGCAAGCGTTTGCCGAATTTTTCCGCCTTGCCGGAGCCGGATGCGAACGTTTCCACACAACTCGCGCAACGTAGTGCTGCCCCGCCCAGGCAGACCCTCAAAGCCCTGCGCATTGAAGGTACCCGATCATTTTTGAGCGGCAGCGCGGCAGCCCGCTTGAACAAACCCAGTTTCTTCCAACAGGAAATCCTGATCGAACCAACGTCGATACCAGGCGTTTTCCACGTCACGTCGCAGGAAGGTGATAACAGGACGGAGCAGGTGAGTTTTCTTGGCATGATTCCCATCAGCCAGATGCTCTACAGCGCCGAGGAGCAGAACGTTTTTCAGGTCGATAGGCTGGAATTGCGGGGAGATTGGGAAAAGATGCCCGTCTACGGCCAGTTGGGGTATTGGCAGCGTGTGCGGATCACGGATCTCATGACCAATCAGTCCAACCGGGAGTCGGAAGTCATCTGTAGAGTTGCCCGCGATGTGTCTGCCGGAGACTTGCATTCGCGCCTTCAGGGCAGGGCGAAAGAACTGAAGTGCCATGTCGTTGGGGGCAAGATCGACGAAATTTCCACCTATTACTACCTGGAGGATTATGGCTTTGCTTTCCCCCTGGGGAGCGCATCGACCAAGTATAGTCTGGACTCGCATGTGACCGAAGTCCGTTGATTCGTCGATAAGAAACAAAGGCGGCGGGCTTGCGCCACGCCGCCTGTCTCTCCTCCCCCTATGTTGCGCTGTGTTTTGCCGCATCAGGCGCTCAGGATGACCTTTAGCGTCTTTTCCTGTGCGGCATTGCTGAAGACCCGGTAGGCTTCTTCGATCTGGTTGAGCGGGAAGCGGTGGGTAATCAGGCGAGTAGGATCGACCTTGCCGGATTGCACCGTCTTGAGCAGCATCGGCGTGGTGTTCGTGTTGACCAGGCCGGTACTGATGGTAACGTTCTGAATCCACAGGTTTTCCATGCGCAGGTCGACGCTCTTGCCATGTACGCCAACGTTTGCCAGCCGCGCGCCCGGCGCGAGGATGTTCTGGCAGACGTCGAAGGTGGCGGGGATGCCGACTGCTTCGATGGCGACGTCTACGCCCAAGCCGCCCGTCATTGCCTTGATCTGTTCGACGGCCTGATTTCCGCTGGCACAAACGGTATCGGTTGCGCCGAACTTCCTGGCGACTTCAAGCCGGTTGGCGTCGAGGTCGATCATGATGATGCGCGAGGGGCTATAGAACTGAGCGGTGAGCAGGGCTGCCATGCCGATGGGGCCTGAACCAACGATGGCTACGACGTCACCCGGTCCGACCTGTCCATTGAGTACACCGATCTCGAAACCTGTGGGGAGAATGTCGCTCAACATCACGAGGGCTTCTTCGTCCGAGCCGGCCGGAATCGGATACAGGCTGTTGTCGGCGTGCGGGGTGCGCACGAGTTCGGCTTGCGTGCCGTCGATGAGGTGGCCGAGAATCCAGCCGCCGTCGTCGCAGTGCGAATACATCTGGCGCTTGCAGTTCGGGCAACTGCCGCAGGATGTGATGCAGGAGATCAATACGCGGTCGCCTTTCTTGAAGTTACGCACGGCACTGCCGACTTGTTCGACCACGCCCACGCCTTCGTGTCCAAGTACACGGCCCGGTGTGACGGCGGGCACATCTCCCTTGAGGATGTGCAGGTCGGTTCCGCAGATGGTGGTGTGGGTGATGCGGACGATGGCGTCCGTTGGTTTTTCAATGACAGGATCCGCCTTGTCCGTCCAGGTTTTTTGACCGGGGCCCCCATACAGCAATGCTTTCATCATTCTCCTCCGTGTTGTACGTCGTTATTGCTGAAACCTTGTTCAGCCGCGTGAATAAACCCACAGTGCCAAATGGGATATTCTCTATAAAATATTAGATTAAATCTTTTTTTACTATCAGAAATTAAGAAAGATCAAATAAACCCTTTGGATTGGCACGGCGCGCGGCAGCGATTTCATCGCGGATGAGACGGTAGTGCTCGAAACGCCGCGCGGAGAGGTTCCCGCTTTCCACTGCGGCGCACAGCGCGCAGCCGGGTTCGGCGTCGTGGCGGCAGTCCCGGAAACGGCATTGCCCAAGATAGGGGCGGAACTCGATGAAGGCAGCCTCCAGTGTGCCGGGATCGAGGTGAGCCAGCCCGAACGCCTGCAAACCGGGACTGTCGATCAGCCAGCCTTCCCCGCGAGGGTAAAGCCGGGTCAGGGTGGTGGTGTGGCTTCCGCTGCCCAGTGCCGTGGAGATTTCACCGACGGTCGCGGCGGCTTCGGGCACGAGGGTGTTGATGAGCGTGGATTTGCCCATGCCGGACTGGCCGACGAGCAGGACACGCTCGCCCTGCAACCAGGGTTCGAGCACATCCGCACCGAGCAGGGCGGACAGTTCGATGACTGGATAACCGAGCGTGGCAAACACGGCCAGACGTTCACGCGCGGCAGGCAGGCTGATGGTGAGATCGACCTTGTTGAGCGCGATGAGCGCCGGGATATTTTCGCTTTCCGCCGCCACGAGGCAACGCGACACGAGCAGATCGGAAAATCCCGGTTCGGTTGCGACGACGACGACAATCCGGCTCAGGTTGGCGGCGAGCCGTTTCTGGCGGAAGGCGTCGGAGCGCCACAGCAGATTGCGGCGCGGATACCGGGCTTCGATGACTCCCAAGCCCTCACCCGCAGGCGCGATGCCGACTTCGTCGCCGCAGGCGTAATCATTCTTTTTGCCCCGCGTGTGGCAGCGCAGGATGCCGCCGATGGTGCGGACTTCAAAATGGCGGCCAAACGCGGCAACGACAGTCCCGGGGGTGAGTGCCCGCGCATTATCGAGCGGCAAGGAAGGGGGAGAACGTCGGGGGTGTGCCAAATCTGTTGCCTGTATGTTTTTGGGGGAAGGTCTCGTCCAGCCAGGGAGCGGGTGTCTTCAAACCGGGAGAACGGGCGTATCGAATCTACACAGAATGTTATCACCGACAATTTGCTGCCCGATTGCCTGGGACGGCGCGGCGATTCGTGAGGCTTTTGTGAGCCGTGACCCGCTTCGTTGTGGGATTGCTGCAAAATCGTGATGGAAATCAGTGCGTTGCCGTGCTGAAACCGGCCTCAAGCTGTTACGTGTTACGATGCGTTCCGCCAGCCTCGTCTTCACTACGGCAACCCTGCATGCAGCTTTACGCCCTCGGCCTGAACCATCACACCGCGCCGCTTGCTATCCGCGAGCGGGTCGCGTTCGGGTCGGGCTGCCTGAACCGCGCCCTGCAAGAATTGGCGGATGGGCAGGCCGTGCGCGAAGCTGCCATCCTTTCCACCTGTAACCGCACCGAACTCTACATCACGGGGCAGGAGCCCCGGTACGCTGTCGACTGGCTCGCGCGCTTCCACAGCCTGCCTCTCGGCGAAATTTCCCCCTACCTCTACTCTCACCCGGAGCGTGAAGCCGTGCGCCACGTATTCCGCGTCGCAAGCGGGCTGGACTCGATGGTACTGGGCGAACCGCAAATCCTTGGGCAAGTAAAAGACGCCGCGCGGCAGGCCGAAGAAGCGGGTACGCTCGGCGTGCTCCTGCACAGGCTTTTCCAGAACACCTTTGCGGTGGCCAAGGAAGTGCGCTCTACCACCGCGATTGGCGCGAACATCGTTTCGATGGCCGCTGCCGCCGTGCGTCTGGCAGAGCGGATTTTCGGGCAAATCAACGACCTGCGCGTTCTTTTCATCGGCGCGGGCGAAATGATCGAACTGTGCGCCGCCCATTTTGCCGGGGCCAATCCACGCGCCATTGCCATTGCCAATCGCACTGAAGAGCGGGCGCAGGTGCTGGCCGGGCGCTTCAATGCCCGAGCCATGAAAATCGAAGCCATCGACAAGGCGCTTCCGGAGTTCGATGTCGTCGTTTCCTGTACCGCCGCACCGTTGCCCATCGTCGGGCTCGGCATGGCCGAACGCGCGGTCAAAGCGCGGCGGCATCGCCCGATTGTCATGGTCGACCTTGCCGTGCCGCGAGATGTCGAACCCGAAGTCGGCGAGCTTGACGACGTATTTCTTTACACCGTCGACGATCTCGCCCAACTCGTCGAAGCCGGGCTGGAATCGCGCCAGCAAGCCGTCGTCGAAGCCGAAGGCATCATCGACACGCGCGTCGATGGCTTCCTGCACTGGATGCAGGCGCGCGATGCCGTTCCCGTCATCCGCACCCTGCGCCAGCATGCCGAAGCCGTGCGCGAAGCCGAACTGGAACGCGCGCTCAAACTGCTCGCGCGCGGCAATGATCCTGCCAAGGCGCTCGAAGCCCTCTCGCACGGCATCACCAACAAACTGATGCACGGGCCGACGCGCTTTCTCAATCAAGCTGAGGGCGAACATCACGCCGAAGCCGGAGAACTCGTCCGCCGCCTCTTCGACCTGCCCGATGCTTGAACGGGGCGGCAACGGGGAAAAATGAAACAAAGCATCCGTGACCGGCTTAACAGTGCAGCTTTCAGCAGTGCTCAGGATGGGCGGTTACTTTCCAAACGCGAGCTGCTATGATCTTACACAGTCGAATATCCTGTTTGAGGGAGAGGGTTGCGACGGGCTGGTAGAAAAACGAGAGACGGCAAGGAAAAAAAGCTGCGTGCGCTGTCTGTCTACACTTCGCCAAGTTCCATTCGTTTTGGAGCTTTCAGTTTTTATTTCGACCAGGAGGTTATCTTGAAAGAATTATTCTCACTTCCAGGAACGCTTGCCGCGCTTCTGCTGGTATCGGGTTGTGCCAGCATGGATATAGGTTCGGGGTCGGCAAAGACGGCTGCGACCGGTAGCGCTGGCGGAGCCAATGCACAGGGAGCAAATTCCGGACTTGAAAGATGTGACAAGACGCTTGGTACCGTAGAGGTCATCGAAGATTTCAATTCTGGTTGGTACCATACACTCAGCAGCTACAAACTAGGGTCTACCGCACCGGTGCTCAAATTGCTGGCGCAGCAATCCAATTGCTTCGTGGTTGTTGACCGTGGTCGTGCCATGAACAGCATGATGAGGGAACGCTCACTGGCTGAATCCGGCGAACTGCGCGGAAGCTCCAACTTTGGCAAGGGACAAATGGTGTCCGCTGATTACACGCTCAGTCCTTCAGTCACATTCAGCGACTCGAACTCGGGTGGTATAGGAGGGAGTATTTCTAATTGGTTCGGTAACAGCAGTGTTGGCCGTACCTTCGCGGGGGTAGCGGGTGGTGCCAGTTTCAAGGAAGCCAGCACCATGTTGACCTTGGTTGATAACCGCTCCAGCGTACAACTTGCTGCCGCTGAAGGCAGCGCCCGCAATACTGACTTTAAGTTGATGACTAGGCTCTTCTCCGGCGGTACTGCCGCTGGTCTGGGTGGTTACTCCAATACGGCTGAAGGTAAAGTAGTTGCCGCCGCGCTTACGGACTCCTTCAACAACCTCGTCAAGGCGATGCGGAACTACAAGCAACAAAATGTTAAAGGCGGCTTGGGAACCGGGCGTAGTGGCGAATTGCAAGTGCAACCGGACTAGCATGCCCCAGGGAAAATAAACCGGTTTTCGCGTGACAATGAAGGGGCGCAAACGCGCCCCGTTTTTTTGAACGACGCACAACGGATAATTCCTATTCTTGAACGGGGCGGCTACGGAGAAAAATGAAACAAAGCATCCGTGACCGGCTCGACCGGCTCCTCGACCGCCTCGGCGAACTCGACCGCGAACTGGGCGAAGCCGATACCGCGCGGGATATGAACCGCTTCCGCGAACTCGCGCGTGAGCGCGCCGAAATCGAGCCTATTACCATCCTCATCCGCGACTTGCGTCAGGCTGAAGCCGATTGCGCGACTGCCCGTGAACTCCTCGAAGACCCTGAAATGCGCGAATTGGGCGAGGCCGAATTGAGCGAAGGCCAGCGCCGGTGCGCTGAACTCGAAGACGCCCTGCAATGCGCGCTCCTGCCCCGCGACCCCAACGACGGGCGCAATCTTTTCCTCGAAATTCGCGCAGGTACGGGTGGCGAAGAAGCCGCCCTCTTCGCCGCCGACCTGTTGCGCCTCTACACTCGCCACGCCGAACGCCAGCGCTGGAAAGTCGAAATCATCTCTGCCAGCGAGTCCGACCTCGGCGGCTACCGTGAAGTCATTACCCGGATCATGGGCGCAGGAGCCTGGTCGCGCCTCAAATTCGAGTCCGGCGGGCATCGTGTGCAACGTATTCCCGCCACCGAAACCCAGGGGCGCATCCACACCTCGGCCTGCACGGTGGCCGTCATGCCCGAGGCCGACGAACTCGAAGCCCTCCAACTCAACCCTGCCGAGCTTCGCATTGATACCTTCCGCGCTTCTGGCGCGGGTGGGCAGCACATCAACAAAACCGACTCTGCCGTGCGCGTTACCCACCTGCCGACCGGGCTTGTCGTCGAATGTCAAGCCGAACGCAGCCAGCACAGCAACAAAGCCCGTGCGATGGCCGTACTTGCCGCGCGGCTGAACGATGCGCGCGCGCGCGAGCAACAGGCGCGCGATGCTGCCACCCGGCGGGGCCTTATCGGCAGCGGCGACCGCTCCGAGCGTGTCCGCACCTACAACTTCCCGCAGGGCAGGGTGACGGATCACCGGATCAACCTCACCCTTTACCGGCTCGATGCCGTCATGGATGGCGAACTCGATGAGATCATCGACGCCCTCACCCTCGAACACCAGTCCGAACAACTGGCGGCGCTGGCGGAAGAAGCATGAGCGCGCCGTCAACGGAAACCAGTATTGCCGAGGCACTGGCTTGGGCGCGCAAACGCATCCAACCGCTTGAAGCCCGTCTGCTCCTGCGGCATGTCTGCCGCACCTCCGCTGCCCATCTTGCCTCCAGACCGGAAGAAATCCTGTCCGTTACCCAATGGGAGGCTTTTCAGCGTCTCATCGAGCATCGCGTTGCGGGCGAACCCATTGCCTACCTGACCGGCGAGCGCGAATTCTACGGACGCGCTTTCTTCGTCAACGCCTCCGTCCTCATTCCTCGCCCGGAAACCGAACTGCTCATCGAACTGGCCGTCGCCCATTTTTCCGCCGTTCCCCGCCCAAGAGTGCTCGATCTCGGAACCGGCTCCGGCATCCTCGCCATCACCCTCGCGCTGGAACTCGATCACCCCGTAATCACCGCCACCGACATCTCCCGCGATGCCCTGGCCGTGGCCACTGCCAACGCCCTGCGGCTCGGTGTGGGAATCACCTTCCTCTGGAGCGACTGGTATGCGCTGCTCAAGCGCGAAGACCGTTTCCGGCTCAT
>WRJU01000197.1 GCA_009778425.1 Pseudomonadota bacterium | reverse complement strand
CTATCTCTTCTCAAGACATTGTCGTGCTGCCCGGAGGGCGCATGGACACCAAGAACGCTGCGGCCTATTGCGGCCTGAGCGTCAAAACCCTGGCAATGATGCGGTGTAAGGCAACCGGCCCGAGGTTCATCAAGCCAGGGCGGGTCTTCTACCTTCAGAAAGACCTCGACGAATGGCTGCACCGCAATGCGGCGTGGAGCACGGCACAGGTGCGGACGGGTAAACATGCCGATTGATACGCTACTCTCGCGTCTCGAACGGGTAAGACCCTCCGGCCCTGACTGCTGGATGGCCCGATGCCCAGCGCACGAAGACCGGGGGCCGTCGCTCTCCGTCCGGGAAACGGACGATGGCCGCGTGCTCGTCCATTGTTTCGCGGGGTGTGATGTTTCCGACGTGCTGGTCGCCATCGGGCTGTCCTTGTCGGACTTGTTCCCGGAGAAGATTGGCGAGCATGCTGCCCCTGAGCGCAGACCCTTTCCGGCGGCGGACATCCTGCGCTCCATCTCGTTCGAGTGTTTGGTCGTGGCCACGTCGGGCAGAACCCTGCTTTACAGAGAGCCGTTTACCGAGCAAGACCAAGAGCGTCTCATGCTGGCAGTTGAACGGATTCAGGCGGCAGTCGATATTTCGATGGTTCGTCATGGGTAATCTTCCCAAAGAAACGGAACGGGGCGCGGCATTCCTGGACGAATTCATCGCCAGAAAAACTCAGAGCCGGGTCAATGGCGGCGCATCGCTTGAGGAGATAGCCGAAAAGCGCCGTACAGGTGGAGGTACATCGGTTCCTGCCACACGGACGGAGCTCCGTTGCACGGAAGTCGTCCTTCAGTGCGCAGACGCTATCCCGCTGGAGCCGATACGCTGGTTTTGGCCGAACTGGCTGGCAGCAGGCAAGGTGCACATCCTCACTGGCGCACCGGGAACCGGAAAAACAACCATTGCACTGGCGCTAGCCGCAACCATTACGACGGGCGGGCGATGGCCGGATGGGACACGCGCCACCCCAGGCCGTGCCGTGATCTGGAGCGGGGAGGACGACCCCAAGGACACACTCAAACCCCGACTGCTTGCTGCGGGTGCGAACCTAAAAATGGTGCGCTTCGTCTCTGGCGCAATCGAGGGGGAAGAGCACCGGGCGTTTGATCCGGCAAAAGACATTACTGCCTTATGCGATGCCATCGTGAAGGCTGGCGGCGTGCAACTGTTGATCGTCGACCCGATTGTGTCGGCAGTCATGGGAGACAGCCACAAAAGCGCCGAAGTCCGGCGAGGACTTCAACCTCTCTCAGACCTTGCGGCGGCTACAGGGTGCGCGCTGCTCGGCATCTCCCACTTCTCCAAAGGCTCGGCGGGGCGCGAACCGACAGAGCGCGTCACAGGCAGCCTTGCTTTCGGTGCGGTTGCGCGGGTAGTGCTGGTGACAGCCAGGAGAAAGGAGGAAGAGGTAAACGTGGGCGGCGACCGGGTGCTCTGCCGCTCGAAATCCAACATTGGCACCGATCACGGCGGGGTCGCATACAGCCTGAGACAGACGGAGCTTGAGGGGCATCCAGGCATTTTTGCGTCGTATGTCGTTTGGGGCAACACCATCGAAGGCACGGCGCGGGAAATCCTGGCGGAAGCCGAGGCGAGGCCGGAAGACGAAAGCGATGGTGGAACCTTGGGTGAAGCCAGACAATTCTTGTCTGAGTTGCTGGCGCAGGGAGCATTGCCAACCGAAACCATCAAGGCCGAGTCCAGAGACGCTGGATTCGCTTGGGCGACGATCCGGCGGGCGCAAAAAATGCTCGGGATCAAGCCGGAAAAAATGTCATTTACAAAGGGCTGGTTTTGGTCGTTGCCCGGCGAAGAAACGACGAAGGTGCTCAAAAAAACCGAAGATGCTCACCAAAAAAGGGTGAGCATCTTCGCAAAAATTGAGCACCTTCGAGCGGAAGGAACCGAAAAATCCCCGGATGTTGAACCCGGCGATGACGATTTTATCGAGGTCGAAATATGACGAATAACAACCTTCTGAAATCGGTCTGGGGCGATGGGGTCAGGCTCGAAATCACCCCGCGCGGTTCACTGTGCGCTACGGGAAATCGCGAGGCGGTCAACCGATGGCTGCCGATGATCCGGGAGTGCCGCGACGGACTTATCGGGGAACTTCTCGCGTTCTCGTTTTGGTGGCGGCTGTATTTCTCCGGCGGAGGAAAGTTGGAAGTCTTTTCGCCATCGGGTCATACACGCACAAGCATTCTGA
The DNA here is from genome assembly GCA_009778425.1 of Pseudomonadota bacterium. Lineage (GTDB taxonomy): Bacteria > Pseudomonadota > Gammaproteobacteria > Burkholderiales > Rhodocyclaceae > WRNU01. The sequence continues at coordinate 8,198 of WRJU01000197.1, read as the reverse complement.
GGGGCTACCCCGAGGCGGTATCCGCCGAACCCTTTAGGCTAACACACGCTGCCCAAGGCACGTTTAACCGTGGAAGAGGTGGTAGCAATACGGGCGTGGCTGTCCAGCATCGGTGAACGTTCCCAGGAAGTCATCGACGACGTGCTCGCGCAATGCGAGAAGAGCACCGAGGCACGGGGTTATTACTTGCGGCAGACGGGGGAATTGTGACCAGGGAGCGGAATTGCTGGCGCAGGAACTAGGAACCTGCCCGCGTGAAGACTGCACCGGACGTAGGGTCAGCAGTATCGACGTACGTAACGTTACTGATTACTGGGGGGCTGGAATAGGTTCCCTACCTAAAAGGCTTTTAAAGGTAAGGGGGCGGGATGGCTGCGCCAATCATTGCAGGAGGATGCGTAGCGATTCAGTAACGGGGTTCACCTTACCGTCTTACCGGTTTTGCGCTTGCGGCAGATAACGAGGCATCGAGAACAGCATATGGAAACCACTCAAGAGAAATGCGACCGAATCTTTGCTGCTGCCAACATGCTTTATGAGCAGGCGGGGCGGAAATCTTTCCCAGCCGTCCAAACCGTTCGCAAGGCCGCCAAGGTGGGTATGAACGACACAAGCCTTGCGATGAAGGAATGGCGGCGCTTGCAGGTTGGCGAGTTGGAAGAACCAGTGGGGGAGGAAGGGGCTGCGTGCGCTGAACAGGCCGAAATGCAGAAACGACCGACGGGCATAGGCGTGGATACGGAAGAACTGCGCGCCGAACTTGACCGTACACGCGAAGAGCGCGACAAGGCGCAGGGAGCGGCGGCAGCCAGTACAAAGTGGGCTGAGTCCCTGCTGGCTGAACTGACGGAAGCGAACATCCGGGCGACTGAACTTGGCACCGAAATCACCATTCGTGAAGCCAGCTGGGCAGAATCCGTCGAAGATATGGACAGACAGATAAAGGTTGCCCGCAAAGACGCACGCGACGCCCAGACAGAACTTCGGGCCGCCGTAAAGGAAGCGCGGGATGCCGCATGGCGGCTTGGGCATGCCCAGGGCGAGTTGAATAGGCTGCTCGCCGAGGTTGACAGCCTGCACGAAACGATCCGCCAAATGGCGGCACAGGGCACCGACGGACAGCCGCTGGTTGCCCGCCTCTGGGCGTGGGTGAAACAATGCTTGGGCCAAGCACGGTGATGAGTAGCCGAGACTGGCGCTTTAGAGAACGCGCGTTCTCTAAAGGGCTTTTAAGGGTAAAGGGGCGATGAAAACTTTGACGGCGCTCATTCGCCAGCCTCGAATTCCGCACTCTTGAACTTCAGCACATTGCAGTTTTCCTTGACGGCACGCTGAAGGCCGTCGTCGAAACCGACGGGGGATTCAGCTTGAATCTCGACGGCGATCTTCACCCTCACGCCGGGGCGCAGGGTGAAATGCTGCACGACTTCGTCCACCAAATCGGCGAATTGCCGCTTGGCCTGAATTGGGTCGAGGTCGATGCTGGCGTAGAACTGCTTCTTGGCGCTCGCTGCACCGGTCGGGTGTCCGGGCTTGCCTGAGTCCTCAACGCGCTTGGGCGCATCGCCACTGCCGGTCGGTTCCTCTGATGTTGGATATGTTCCCGCTCCGTCACCCTTGGTTCGGGATGCTTCCTCGGCCACACGCAAGGCTTCCATGTAGGCCGCTGCGGTGGCGGGTTCGATCAGCAGCAGCGACGAGTCCATGATCGGTGAAGTGCGCTTGCCGAAACAGAAACCGACGTAGCGTTCACCGTCCTTATCCTGCGCGAAGCCAAAGAACTCACGGCTGTCCGCGCCCGCAGCCAATGTGTTCTGAAACACGGCGCTGTCTGCCAGACGGGGCAGGTAAAGCTGCTGACAGCTCTGCTGCCATACGTTCTGCGCGTTTGCTTCCTTGGTGCCATCCTTCCAGAACCAGTCCTTCAGCATCTTGGCGAGATGGACGGGAGCCCATTCGCTAATGAGCAACTCATTCTCCTTGAGCACGCGCTCGACCTCCTGCGTCCAGTTTGGCGCACCTGGATTGAGCGGGACAGGTTCCCACTTCACCCCGGACAGACCTTTGCCCGGTTGCGCTTCCTGCACCGGCGCGAGCAGCCACTTGTAGGATTCGCGGATCATGCGCCGCACGGTCTCGTCAGCCTGACTCAGGCTGGCCTCTGCCTGCCTGAACATGAGGTTATCGAGCACGATGCGGTTGTTCTTGTAATCATCGACGATGCTACGCCACGCGAGGTACGAGCGTATGTGATCCTTCAAGCGGCTCACGCTGTCGTAGTCCGCTGCCACAAAAATCAGCCGGTTTTGTTTGAAGCGGGGCTGATCGCCGCGCTTCTTGAGAATTTCGTTCGCACGCTCGATGGCAAGGCTCTGGCCGCTCTTGCTGAAGGCCCCATCCGGCGGCAATACCACCAGCCGAAGCGCCCAATCGTCGGGTATGTCGCCGCTGCCGGTGAAGATGTGGATACTGAACACCCCGCTGGCAAAGCTGCGCTGGATGCGATCCCGGATCGTGGGGAACACATCCTCCTTGTCCTGGAAACGGCGCTTGCGTTCCTCCATCTCACGTCGCAGGTTCGGACGCGTATCCAGCCAGAAGCGGTTGTTGGCCGTGTTCAGGTAGTGCAGCCGCTCGCCCAGGCGGCGCAGCGCATCCTTGAACAGATTGGGTTGCTGCCCTGGCTGTGCCGCGCCCAGGAGCACACGCTCCAGTTCCAGGCCGCGCATACCCTGGGACGTGTTGGGTGCGCTACCAAGGAAGACCGCGCGCGCCGCACGGCGGCAGGCTTGCACGCTGCCGAAGCGGGTGTCCTTGTTCTCGATTTCCCACGTTTCCGAACGCTCGCCGTCCACGTCGCGCTCGATCACTGGCGTCCAGCCTTGCGGCAGGTAGTAGAGCGACTCATTCAAGGTGTCCGCGTCCATCAGCGGAAAACTACCGGGCATAATCAGCAGGTCGTTGTTGCCGTCCTTCCACAGGCGGTGAATCACCTTCGCCATCAACTTTAGTACACCGCGTGTGCGCTGGAAGTTTTCCAGCGTTGACCAGTCCTCGTACAGGCGGTCGAATACTTCGGGGTGAATTGGATAGGCGTGGATTAGCCGCTCCAGATACTTGCTGTCCTGCGTTTCCGGCGGGAAATCGTCGCGGTTGGCGATGTAGTAGTCGGCAAACGCCCGACAGACCGATTCCTTTGCCAGCGTGTCGTTGATGTTGGTAAAGAGGCGGCGGCGCACGATCTCGAAGGCTTCTTCAGTGCCTACCGGCTTCCATAGCGCCTGAATCCGGCCAAAGTAGTGCGCCAGCGTATCCAGTGCCTTTTCGCCTTGTGGACCACCCACTTCCTTCTTCGACTGTGGCAGGGATGCCAGCAGCACGGCGGTTGGCACTGCTTTCAGGGCTTCAGTCAGCGCCTGCACGAAGCTCAAGTTGGAATCGAACGTGCCGCCTGTCAGCGTCTTGCCTTCCTCGAACTGGCGCACATAGGCCACCAACTCGTCAATGAGGATGATGCAAGGTGCGTAACGGGAAAGCAGTTCCTCCAGCACGGCCTTGCCCGGTGACGTACCTGAAGTGTCGGCGTCTTTCAGAAGCGCATAGCCTTCCGCGCCGCCCAGTTGCCAGGCCAGGTCGCCCCAAAGCGTGCGGATGCTTTGCCCGTCCTTCACCACGGGCTGGTTTGGTGCGGACTTGTTGCCGTCGAGCACGGCGATGCGTGCCTTGGGCAACTCGGTCACGCCCGCAGCATCGAGTATTGCGGGTACGCCCTGCAAATCACTGGCGGGCGCTTCACCTTTGGCAAGGTGGTACACGGCCAGCAGGGTATGCGTCTTGCCGCCGCCGAAAGCAGTCTGGAGTTGGATAACCGGATCGCCGCCTCTGCCCGCAAGGCGCTTGACCACAGAATCCAGCAGCAAGCGCATACCTTCAGTGATGAAGGTGCGCTGGAAAAACAGCGCAGGGTTTTGGTATTCCGCGTTGGCCGTTCCCGCATGAACCCTTGAAAGGTCGGCGGCAAACTCGGCTTGCTGGAACTTGCCTTCCCGAACATCGGAGTGCGGTTCTGCGATTTCGCGCCAGGGTTTTAAGGTCATGATTCCAAGTCCTTTTTGTCAGTGGCAAGCCGTTTCCGTCCGGACTGTAGTGTCTGCCTGAGAAGCATTGCCAGCAATATCAGCAATGTCAGAAGCCAGCCTAGTAAAGCTGCGCTGGCGTATTTAGATAACAAAACCGCATCGCACACAGCAACAATAAATACTCCGGCTGTTACACCCAGGCAGCGATTCATGGTTTTACTACCAAGTTGAGAAAGATTTACTACGTCGCTAGCAGCAAGTTTTGCGAGCGTGGGATAACGTTTTTGCTCGGCTAGTATCAGAAATACACAGAGGACTCCCAGAAGAGCAACCATAAACGACTTTGGAAGCGCTAAGTATTCAAAAACCCAGGCCAAAAGTGCTTGTGCTTGTTCATCGGCGAACTTGGCGAAGACTCCGACGAAAAGACCGATGGCGATCCACAGTAATGTGTTTTTGAACCATAGACAAAGCCGTTTCATAACCTGCCGCATCCCAAATCTCCCTTCTTCAAAAATCAAATTGTCCCGTCGTGCCAATGACACCCGTCTCGCCAGAGGCTTGTTCAATAGCACTCCAGGCGGTAACAAGCTCGTTATAGGCGCGCGCTTCTTCCGCCCAGTTTTTACGTTCGCACAGTGTATAGAGCCGGTAGGCCAGCGCGCGAACAGGTTCAGCCTTGGCGGGCATTCGCGCCAGCAAACTACCTGCGGCGGATTCGCCGTCCTGGTTCAGTGCGCGGATCAGTTGGTGCAGTGCCTCCCACACGGAGAGGCGCGTGTCGGTTTCCGGCACCCAGTCGCGTGGCATTTCGGCCCATTTGAGCAGACGCAAATCGCCCTTGCCCGATTCCACGACGCCGCTGGCTTGTAGGCCGCCCACGCTCGTACCCTTGGCGCGGGCGAGTACGTCGGCATCGCCATATTTGCCGGTCGCCCAGCCCTGCTGCTCGAACCAGTGCAGACAGAATTGGGTGTCGTGGTCGAAGTCGTCTTCGGCCAGAAAACGGTTGATGAGTTGCAGCGCGGTGCGCACGCTCATGGGCGAGCCGTCGGCTTCGAGCACGGCGGCGTATTGGCTGAAGATCGCCATACCAGGGCCGATGATGGCTTGCGACAAGTCCACCGGGGCGACGGGCGAGTTCACGCCGCCGCGAGTCATTTCGTCGAGGGCTTCGGGCAGCGTGGCGTTGAGTTCGCGGATGAATTCGCGGCGGGAGATGGTGGGGGCATCGGCGGGGCGCTGGCGGCAGACGAGGACGATGCTGGAGGCTAGGGCGTTGGTATCTGCACCAACCATGCGCCGCTCAAGTTCCGTTCGCATCGGCCAAGTGCCGGTCAACGCGAAACCTGCCTTGAGTACGGCTTCAAGGAAGGTTTCCCAGCCAGTGCTGGAAGTACCCGCTTCGCTCGTGGTTTCGGACTGCTTGAAGGCGTAGTAGATCGTGACGGGGAACGCCGGATGCGCTTGCGCTGAAAGATTGTGAAGTGCCTCGGTCATACCATCGAGGAAGAACTTTTCCGCTTTTTCCTTACCGCTGTGGCGATAGGGCGTGGCAACCAGTTCTTCGGCTTTGGGTACTGCAACTGTCGCAAATAGACCGGGAAATATTTGCTTAGCGTTGGTTCGCATCCAGACGTAGAAGAAGTCGGACAGGTCAGCGTAGCCGATGTTGTCGTAATACGGTGGGTCAGAAGAAATGACTTTGCCTTGAGAAATCGTTTGCGACTGTGCAGCAGCCTGCACAGCAAAGCCAATAGTTTTCACTGAAATTGAAGGCAACGCCTCGTGAATGGACTTGATTCCACCTTCAAAATTTCCGCTGGAATCCGACAAAGGGTTGCTTTCGGCGAAATCCCATGTCATCGGCAACGCCTGTCGGCCAAACGTATTTCTCGCATGTTCACGGAGGCTAGCCCATGCACATAACGACGAATTGCGGTCAGCTACTTTGTCAATCGCAAAGGCCAAATACACCCCCACCGCCTCCGCATACGCCGTCGCGCCAGTACCGCCCGCATCAAGGCCAAGGCCATCGTCGGGGAGCTTGGCAGCCACGGCATCCGCCTTGACCTTGGCAATGGCTTCGCCCACCAAGTCCGAGAAGGTGGTCAGCGCCACCAGTTGGCGTGGGGTGAAAAGGTCACCGTATTTCGTGAGGCCGTAGAGCGGCGGCGAGAACCAGCGCGGATTTTCCGGCATTGCAACTTCTGGCTTCCATTCCGGTATGGCCTGACCAGCGATAGCTTCATGTTCTGCTGTTGGTGCAAGATAAATGCGACCACGTACACCTTCGGCGACAATTGCCATTAGCCGCGCACCCATACGACCAGCGTTTGCTTCAGCGTAGATGTGCTTCGGTTCAATAGGCGAATTCGACACCACGCACCGAAAATTCGCACCCCGCGCCAGCTTCGTGCCGTTTTTCACATCTTCCGGCGGCACCCCCACCTTCACCGTAAAACGATAACCATCCCCTTCCACCACCGGCTGCACGTAACTTTCTTTTCCCGCCTTGCTGGAAAGAATGAAAGTAGACGCCAGTGGCACCTCCACATGGCTGAACGCCGGGTTGGGGCTTTTCACCGTGCGCGCCCAGAGCCAAGCAATGACAGTGAGTTTCTGCCCGAGTAACGGTTTCAAATCTGGCCGCTCTTTCACCATCTCGGCGGTAATTTCCACCTTCGGGTACAGATGGCCGATGCGCTTTTCGGCCTCGGCACGCATCCACGCGCCGTAGCGCCGCACATCCTCGGCCAGCCCTTTCGCGCCTGACCAGTCCTCGTGCAGATTGGCCTGCTTTTCATCTTTTGGAATCGACCCCACCGGCGCATGCCCCGCGAAGCGCGGGGGAATTTCGATCATCGCCTTGTTGATGGTGACGGCCACGGGGTTGAGGTCAGACGCATAGCTCTCCAACCCAAGACGCTGCGCTTCCAGCGGCAACGCGCCGCCTCCGGCGAAGGGGTCGTGAAAGGCGGGCAGTTTGTCGGGATTGAACAGTTCGGCAGCCTGCGGGTGATTCTTGTTCAGTTCGCAGACTTCGCGCCATGAACGGCGGATTTCGGCGCGGGCGCGTTCCAGCACTTCCTCGTTGTTGGTGTTTTCCCAAAGCACCAGGTCTTCAATGATCTTGAACAGGCGCTCGCGCTCCAGTTGCGCTTTCTCTTTGTTGACACCATAGCGAAAGCCACCGCCTTGCTGGTAGCCGGGGTCATTGACCATCTGCGCAAAGATTACCGCCCGCGCCGCCGCCAGCGGACGCCGCGCCCACCACAGGTGCAGCGTGGAAGGATGCCCGTGACGAATGGATTTCTCCCTTGCAGCTGCGGCGTTGATGGCGTCCAGCGGCAGGGCGACTTCGATGAGTTTTTTGGGGGATTTGATGGGGGTCATTGTGCTATTTCCAGGAAGAAGGACGGGTCAGCACGAAACCGTCCGGCTTGGTGATTTGGTCGGGAAGCTGGCTGGTACGCAGTTTGTTTTCGCCGATGGCGAGAAAGCCATTAGCGTATTTTTTGAGTTCCTTGGAGTGACGACGCGGCGGGAATGCGACGATGACGCTCTTGGCAGGAAAGCGTTCTCGCACACGCCGGATCGGCGTGGTCAGATCGCTGTCGCCTGAGATGACCAGAGCTACATCGAACGATGTCATCGAAGGCGTCGGTCAGCAACTGGATAGCGATGTTTACGTCGGTCATCTTCTCCTCGTAATCCAGCCATGTGGCCTTGCAACTCCGGCAGACCCGGTTCTGTTGCAGATAGTGGCCGAACTGGCATTGCACACCGTGGAGCGCCAGTGCTTCGAGGTAGTCGTTTTGCCGTTTCTGATCGGCCGCATTATGGCCATTGTCGCGGATGCGGGCGGTAAAGAAATGCGTAGATTCTAGCCGCTGCCCCGGCTTGAGCAGGCTACGCGCAAGCGCAGCCACATCCAGCCAGAAATAGCGTTTGAGGTACGCCTGCTTCAGGCCGAAATACAAGTTAAATCCATCTACATAAGCAATAACGCGCAACATGGCATCCTTCACGGTAATCGGCTGTTGTACTTGACAGGAAGACCAAATACTAAGAAACTTAGCCCACTAACCCCCCCAGCGATAGCATCGCTGGCCCGAC
>WRJU01000196.1 GCA_009778425.1 Pseudomonadota bacterium | reverse complement strand
AGAACCCAAGAGGAGTAACGCTCCTCTTGTTTCAGGCCTTGCCTGATCTGCTGGAAGGCTTGTGGGGAAAGGGGATCATGTCGATAAAGGGTGAGTGGAAAGGCGTCATGGTATTCAATATGGGAGTTCTTTTTGCTCGCAGTTGTTGAGTTGTTTTTTTTCAACTTTTGGAGGTTAAACCACCATGGAAAGTCGTTTTGCGAAAGCCTGCAACAAAGCCCGCCAAGCCGGTCAGGGCATGACCGAGTACATCATCATTGTTGCCGTAATCGCGGTCGCGTCGATTGCGGTCTACTCGTATTTTGGCGACACGTTGCGCTATCAAACCGCTGCTGCTGCGAAGGCTCTGTCGGGTCAGGATGGTGCTGCTGAGACCTCGAATGCTCAGTCGAAGGCAAATACCGCCGCAGATTCCAATACCACGGAGAGAAAACTAGCGGACTTTGCTGAGGATCGCTAACTGATAGTCATAATCCTTCCCTCCGTCCCGGGCAGTACGCCGGGGCTGGAGGTTGGCAACGGAGCCTACCCTGAAACCTAACCTTCGCTTTCGCCCTTGATTCCATGCACATGCAACGCGGCCTGAGTCTGTTTCTGTTGGCACTATCGGTTCTGCTTCTGCCGGTCTACGGCAATGCGCAGGAACGCGAGATGATCGACGTGGCGAGTTTTTTCAATGGCGCATTCCCGTACCGTACAGGGTCTGACGCGGGCAGATTTGCGGGGCAGATCAGTGTCATCAGCGGTGAACGCGTCAGAAATGCGTTCAGCACAGGCAAGGGCAGCGATGTTTCGTATCTCTATTACTCGCTTGCCGCGCCCGCGATCATCGAGTCCTTCCGCCTCGCTGCGAAGAAGGGTACGAGGAACATAGAGGTGCCGCGCCGAATCGAGTTCGCGATGGCCTCGTCTCCGGAGGGCGATTTCCAGACGGTCGCGACGTTCGATATGCCTGAATCGCACTACAGCCAACCCAAAAAAAATTACTTCGACACCCAATACGATTATCCGATTCCCGCCCGCCAGAAGGTCTCCGGCCGCTATCTGCGCATCGCGCTCTCCGGCGCGAAATACGGGCAATATAGGTTTTCCCGCTTCAGCGCCTACGGTCGGTTCGATCAACCCATCTCGCCGCGGGAAGATTTCGGCGGTCATTATTTTGTGCCGGATTCCGAGATCAACGCGATGCTGGCCGGGGTTCGTAGCGACTCTTCCCATATCCTGCTCAAGCAGGAGGGCGGGTTGATACAGGGATGCCATGTGCTCGACGCTCATAAAGACGTCAAGCAGGTTTTCGGGACGTTTATCGGGGGAATCGAAAATAACGTTGCCCGCCTGACCTATACCCATGCCGAAAGCGGTCTTCAGACTTCCGTGGCGGTGGGCCTTGCGTACCAGGGAAAGGAAGAAACGTCCGGAAAACGCTACGAGAAGAGCGCGGACAAGGCGTACCTCGTGCTGGACGACGGCAAGGGAAACATCCTCGCCCAATGGGCTACCCGTAGCGGCGACAAAGGGCTTGCCTGCGCGGTCTCCGAGCGTAAAGAAAGAACCGCGTCGCAAGCCATGCAGGAGAGCCTGGAGAAGAGCGGCAAGGTACAGCTCTACGGCGTGAATTTCGATTTCGATTCCGACGTCCTGCGCCCCGAGTCCGGCACGGTGCTCGATGAAGTGGTCAATCTCGCCAAGGCCAACCCAAGCTGGAAATTCGAGGTCGGCGGCCATACGGACAGCGTTGGCTCCGCCGACTACAACCTGAAACTGTCGGACCGGCGTGCGGCATCGGTCGTGCGCTATCTCACTGCCAAGGGGGTCGAGGCCGCCCGGCTGAAAGCCAAAGGTTACGGAGCCACCCGCCCGCTCATTGCGGACGCCGATAACGATGCCGCCCACGCCCAGAACCGGCGGGTGGAACTGGTCAAACAATGAAGCGCCGTCATTTTCTGAAACGGCTTGAAGGAGACTTCGCATGAAAAACCGGGTTATGCGCGACGCCGACGAGTGTACGCAACGCTAAAAGCGGTGCGTTCCCAACTTTGAAGGGGAGTTGAACATGTTCCACGCCATCAATGGAAAGCCGTGCAGCAGGAAACGCCAGCGCGGCCAGGCCATTTACCTGGCTCTGGCGGCGATTGTGTTTTTGTCGCTGATGATCTTTGCCGCCTTCAACATCAGCCAGATGACCCACGCCAAGTCCCAGACCATGAACGCGGCCGACGCCGGGGCGTACACGATGGCGGTCACCCTGGCGCGGGATATGAACTTCATGGCCTACACCAACCGCGCGATGGTGGCCAACCACGCGGTTGTGGGGCAACTGGTCAGCCTGGCCTCCCTGAGCAACATGATTTATCTGGCGGCGAGAGATATTTCGATACTGCAATATTTCGGCTGGATTCCCTATATAGGGCCGATACTTGAGTCGATTGGAGATGCTTTTCAAGACTTGATGGACATAATTAAAGATGACATCTGGCCTGTCCTGGAAGAGCTCACAGATTTTCAGGACCGCCTCATCAAAGGCATTTCCACTATGCAAATGGGGGTGCATGCTCTTGCTGCGGGGGATATGATTAGAGTTGAAAATGTCATCAAAGCCAACGACCCGGAACTGGAATGGGCCGTGTCGGACGGAGGTGGTGTGCTTGCTTCCGCAAGCAATGTGTATACGCTGGCTCAGAATTTTTTCGGCAATTTCATGAGTCGGCAAGGCACCTCTGGCGGCGTGGTCAGCGTGACGGGGTTCTACAACGGAGCTGCAGGATGTGACGACGGATCATCCATCAGCAGTCCCTTGAGCTGGTGGGGGCCCATCACGCCATCGCCATCGCCATCGTCATCGGGGCTGGATCGCATGCGCGAGGTGCTCAACGACTCCCGCGACGGTTTCACCATAGAACGCGAGTGGGTTAAAACGCCACCGATCCCAATCCCCGAGTTCAATAGCGATTATCTTTTTCATGGCGGCACGAAGATGAGCTGCGACAACAAGACCTGGGTGGGCGTGGACGGGTTCGAGATGCCGGTCTGCTGGGACCCTTTCAATTTCTGGGATCAGGACTGCGAAACGATCCGTCTCTGGATGACGGGGGAAGTTGCCGGCAGCGATGGCGCGGACGATTGGAGAGTTCTATCCCATGGACGTATGAGCTCCGGAGGACATCGGCGTGCCTATGACAATCGGCATCATCAAAACAGCTATCCACTACAGTGGGACGGGCTGAAAGATAAATATAGCGGCCTGCAGCCTTATTACGATTTGACCGCCGAGCCGGGAGTGGGCGAACGGCCGGCTCCCAATCCTTTTGTGGTGCTGGTTGCCAAACCCGTTCAGAGCAACAGTACGCCGAACGCCACGCAGGTCTTCCAGACCGTCGCGGGCAACAAGTTTCACCTGCAGGAAGGGCGTACCAAGATTTACGGCGTAGCGGCTGCGAATGTGTATTTCCGCCGCCCCGCGCAAAGCGACAACGACCCGACTGCGGGCAGGCTCCCCAACCGTATTTACAAGAACGGCACCTATGCCACCTTGTTTGCCCCGTACTGGCAGGCCCGCCTGACGGATTTGCCCCCAACGATAGCGGCTGGCCTCGCGGCCTCCGATGGTCTTTGAAGGGATCGAAAATGGCGCCGGACACGAAATTCCCATTCATCAGGCAGGTTTTATGCGGTGCGGCCTGCGTCTGCCTGATGATGATTCCGGCGCAGTACGCGGGAGCCGAAGAGTGCCCAAGCCCGGTCGATCTGACCCTCCCTTCTGGGACAGCCTTTGGAACTTATGCCTATCGGGCGAAAAATGGTGCCGGGTATTTCGTGCAGGTCAATTGCAGCAAGGCCTTTTGCGGCCTTTCTTTGGCCAAGAGATGATGATGGGTTATGTGATACGAAAGCCCATGCGAAAATTTCTGTGTGCTTTCACGCTGTGCGCGGTGTGCATGGCAGCGGCTTTCTCGCAGGGTCAGAACACAGAGTGCGTTGCCGCGCGCGTCGAGAAGGGAAAAGGAATGTCGCAAAAGGACGCTGAAGCGATGGCTCAAACGGTTTTTAAGGATGAACTCCGCGCGGGAAAACTTAATTTGCAGCAGGCGGCGGACTACTGCAAATGCGCGCACGACGATTACGCCGAGCGTTTCCACCGTTCGGCGTCCGGTAAAAAGTATGCAAAGACCTTGGCACGCCTGGCGAACAGCGAGAGCGAAAGCGCGCGGAAGCAACAGCAAGCCAAACTCGACCAACTGATCCCGAAGCTCAACAAGCAAATGGATCAGGCCGAGGGCCACTGCGTAAAAAAGCTCAACCTGGAAGTGACGCGCGGGAAAGTTTTTGGCCGCGCCCGACGGTTTAACCATTCCTGACCTGAGAGACCGAAATGACTTCTTCCAATCGTGTTTTTGAATCACCCCGGTCTCCCGGCCTGGGAACGCGCCCGGTACGCCACCGCCAGCGCGGGCAGGCACTCACGGAAGTGGCGCTTTCGGCATTGCTGGTGCTCATCCCGACCTTCATCTTTGGCTGGGCGCTGTATGCCTATGGGCAGGCGCGCACCTCGTCGCTCAACGGGGCGCGCTACGCGGCCTGGGAGCGGACGGTGTGGCATGAAGGCTCCGTAAGTGGGGCGCAGGCAGCGGTCAGGTCGACGAGCGAAATCGAAAGGCACATGGTCGAGCGTTTTTTTGGGAAGGCCGACGCGGTGATCCGATCTACATACACCGCGAGCAACATGTCCGGGAATGCAGATTTGGCGTCGTTTTACTCTGTGCACAATGGAGACAAGGTTGTCGACACCGAGAGATCGGCAGGCGGGGCATCAGCCGGACAAGCCGCGCGCCCCGCGCTCAGGCTCTGGGACAAAGGAGATACGACTTCGACGATTGGGGAAGTCTATGGACTCATCAACAGCATCATGAGCCGGCTTGGTGCGGAGGAGATGAAGCTGGAGGATCAGGGGCTGTATGTGGCGGAAGTCAACACCAAGCTCAACGCCATCCGCCATGTGAAAGTTCTCGAGGACCTGAACTTGAATATCAAGCAACGCGCGGCGGTGGTAACGGATAGTTGGAGCGCGGGCGGCAAGGAGCATGAAGAAGCCATCGTGAAACCGATGGTGCCGTTTGCTGCCCTGGGGGATTTTCTTGAACCTCTCATAGATATATTACAGATGCTTGATGAGGGTACTGGTGGTTGGAAGCTGACGCCGTTCGGGGAATTCGTACCGGGGTGTATTCGGGGCGATGTCGTTCCGGTGAATGCGCGGATAGGAGGAGCCCTTGGCAACAATGAGATCAATTACGCTATCAATTCCGGGTGGGGTTTCTTCTTAGATAGCCATTACATCGGTACAGATGCCGATACAGAGCAACCAATCTACCTCACCTACCTTAACAGGCAAGAGAAAGAAAAATGCACCAAATGAAATACCTTTTCGGATGCTTGCTGGCATTTGTGCTTGCTGCGCCGCGCTGCTTCGCGGCGGGCGCAGAGCCGTTACCCGTGCCGCCGGATGCCGCGCCGCAGGTCATTGCCGACAACATGCGTTTCAATGGCGCGCCTATGCAGATCATTCAATTCACCACATTGGATCCTGATCAGGTGCAGAAGTTTTATAAAAAGTATTTCGAGAAAAACGCTGAACAGGGGAAATACACGGAAAACACCACGAAACGACGGAAGATGATTGGCGCCATGATGCCGGACAAGCGCCTTGTCAACGTTGAAATGACGGCAAAGAGCGATAAAGCGGTCTTAGTAATGGTCTCTTCGCTGGAGATTTTCAAAATGGAGATACCTGAAAAGCTCGCTCGCGATATTCCCCGGATACCGGGTAGCGAAGTCCTGCAGCACCAGGACAGCCGCGACGGCGAGAGAAGCAACCGCTTCGTCATCATGCGGAACAAGCAGTCGGTGGAAGGCAATGCGATGTATTTGCGTGAGCATTACATTAGCGCGGGCTGGCGGCGGGACAAGGACGAGACGTTCAAAACCGGCGAGCATCGCCAATTGGGGTTTTCGAAAGAGAAACGGCAACTGATCGTGGATGTGCAGAAAACGGATCAGAACATCAGTACGGTCATTTATAGCGAGATGAAGGAATGAACCGGGAGCGAACACAAATGACACGGCAAAAGCACACGCGCGGATCGAGCTGCGCGAAGCAAAAAGGGCAGGCGATGGTGGAATACACCATTTGCGCGCTCATACTGATTCTGGCGCTGTTTGCGCCCATTCCGGGTGAAGGTCAATCGGTGGCGGACATGCTGATAGATGCCATCAAAGAGAACCACCGAGCCAAGGTCGACGCGATCGGCAATCCTCTTGTCGGCGCGTCGTCGGGGTTTGAGGGGCATTTTTCTTCTCCCTCACCTCCTCCGTAATATTGAATTTCATAGGGAACGGCAGGGTTCATCATGGCAATGAAAGCAGGAAAAAGACGCTTGCTCCTCCTTGGGCTGGCGATCAGCATGGCCGGGGGTGCGGCCTTTCTGGTAAAGGTCTATCTCGACCAACGGACGGCTGAACTGGAGGCGAAGTATGCCGACCAGACGGAAAGGGTCGCAATCGTCGTGCCCAGGACAAACGTGTCCGCAAACACACGGGTAACGATGGCCGACTTTGCCATTCGCAGAATACCGGCGGACATGGTTCCCCCGGACGCGGTTGCGCCTGGGGACATTGATCGCGCCGTGGGTCAAAGCCTGAAGGTTAACCTGCCGATAGGTCGCCCGCTCCTGTGGGGGTATCTGTCCAGCGGGACGAACCCGTCTTTTTCCGACATGCTGGAAGAAGACCGTCGCGCGCTGACCATCGCCGTGGATGAGTTGAATTCCATCTCCGGCATGATCCGGCCTTACGACCGGATCGATCTCTTCATTGTCAGCAAAGAGAAGTCGCTCCTCTCCGGCAAACGGGAAAACAAGGTGGTCATGCCGCTCATGCAGGATGTGCTGGTCAAGGCGACCGGTAACATCGTGCGCCGGGAAGTAACGGCGAGCGGGCGGGAGTACGACCGCCGCTATTCCACCCTCACGCTGGACCTGCTGCCGGAAGAAATCGGCAAAGTGTTGATCGCGCAGGAAAACGGCGAACTCAAGGCTGCGCTCAAGCGCCCCGAGCAGAATACGGCTCACTACCAGCCGACCCGTGAAACCGACTTGTGGGGAGGACAGAGCGAGAGTTGGGAAAACAAGAACGTGAAGATGGACCTCGTCACTTTCTACATCGGCGGAAGGGGCAACGGGATACTCACATCGGTACCACAGGCTTATCCAACTGATGTCATCACCGGCGGCGATGATGGGCAAACCGATCCTGTCCAGACAAAAATCCCGGATGAAACGATCGGCGGGCCGATGACCAGGGAGCAAATAGAGCAAATAGAGCGATACATGAAACAGCGCCGCGAAACGGATAAGTCGGCTGCGGGCGTGCAGTCACCGGATTCTGACGCAACTCTGATCATCAACACTGCATCCACTGAACGGCAAAAGCAATGAACCCAATACGACGGACGAAAAATGCGGAGAAAAATGAATGACATACAGGAATCTCACGCGCCTTGCGGCGCTCGGGCTGGCCATGAATCTGGCGCTACCTTTGCCGCTGCTGGCGCAACAGGCCGCGCCTTCTCAGCAAGCCGTGCCCCCGGTGCAGCAGGGCTCGGAGAGTGCCGCGCCGATGGTGCAGTTGTACATGGCCCCCGGTTGGCAAGCGCCGCAGGAACTGGAAAACAGTTTTTATCTCTACGTAGGCGAAACCAGGGTCGTCAAATTATCTTCGACCGTCGTCAAGACCGCTATCGGCAACGGAAAAGTGCTCTCCACCGCGATGGTCAACACGAGTGACCTGCTCATCATCGCCAACGACGCCGGGCGCTCGACGATACACCTGTGGCTCAAGGACGGCTCCGAGATCACCTATGCCGTGGAAGTGGGGCTCAACAGCCCGGCGAAGACCTACGCGCAGGTTCGGGACATGCTCGCCAAGGAAGAGAACATCCAGGTCTCGCTGGTGGGCAACCGGGTATTTCTGCGGGCCGAGACCCTGAAAGCGCCTCAGATACCGCTCATCGACGCGCTGCAAAAAGCCTTTCCCGACCAAGTCGTCCTCATCACCGGGAACGACGTGGCACTGGAAGAGCGCACCGTGCATCTTACGGCGCAACTGGTGGAAATCAGGCGCTCCGCCCTCGAAAAGCTGGGCATTGAGTGGTCGCAAAGCATCTACGGGCCGCAAGCAATGATTGCTGGCGACATGAAGCTCCTGAACACCTATAGAAGTGGAGACGATGGCAAGCGGTACTATCTGCGACCGGGTTCTGGGGGCGGGGGCGAGTTGCCGAGCCCGGAGGAATCCTGGCCGGGCTATACCCACCCGTTCAAGGCCGCGCTCAGTCTGGCCACGATGATTTCCTCCCGGATCAACCTCCTGCGCAGCCAGGGCGACGCCTATATTGTGGCGGAGCCGCGTCTGACGACGCGTTGCGGCGGCAAGGCGGATTTCACCTCGGGGGGGGAACTGCCCATTCCCGTCCAGAATGGGCTTGGGGCAGCCAACGTACAGTTCAAGCACTACGGCATTCGGCTGGCGGTCGAGCCAAATTGCGACAAGCTCGGCAACATCCGCGCCAAGGTTTCAACAGAAGTGAGCCAGATCGACAACGCTGTAACGGTCATGGGCGTGCCGGGGCTGCTCACGCGCAAAGCGATGTCGGATCTCGACCTGGTGGAAGGCCAGTCGATGTTGCTCTCTGGGCTGGCGTCCCACACTGCCGGGGAGAGCGAAAACAGGGTGCCGTTCCTGGGCAGGATCCCTTTGCTGGGGCACCTGTTCAAGAACAACGACAAGCGCGGGGAGCGTTCCGAGCTGGTCATCATCATCACCCCCAGCTTCATCTCTGCCGATAGCGATGTCGTCAGAAAAAGCCTGGAACGGCGCAAACAACTGGGGGGCGATGTCGAAGACAAACTAATTGAGCATGACGTGAAACCGCTGGACTGGAAACCGGAGCCCCCTCTGCCGGTCACGCGGGATAGTTTTGGCGTGGAGGGCGCGGACATCCAAAACATCCTGTTCCCGGCAAGCCTTGGCGCGGCGGCGGCTCAGCCCGCTCCAGTCCCTGCGCCGACCGCACAGTCTCAAATCGCGCCGGTTTTACAGCAGAACTACACTCTGAAAGGGGACGTTCCCTGGCGTCCCAGGAGCGTCTGGGACGACGGGCAGCGCACCGTCATCGAGATGCCCGGAGGCATCCCCGCCGACCGAACCCCGTCGCTGTTGATCGTAAAACCTGCGGCGGCAATGGGCAACAAGGCCGTCAGCTACCGCGTGGAGGGGTCGCGCTACCTGGTCGACGGCCTGTTCGACAGCGCCGTGCTGGTGGCGGGCTCCGGGTATTACCGGCAAAGCGTGATGATCGAGAGGCAGCCATGAGGCGCATCCATTGCCTGATCATCTCCGTATGCCTGGCAGGCTGTGCCAGCGTCGAACCTGTGGCCGACGCCCTCCCGCCCCTGGATGTGTCGAAGACGAATTTCGGCATGTTCGTCGGCGTCGGGCCGGGCGTCGAGGCGCGCCTGGCCGATGAAGCCGCCAAGCAATTGTGGGAGACCTACCCGCCCCAGAAGAACCTGCTGGATTTCCAGCAGCGCATCGCCGAGGCGGACAGTTTTGGCCGCCGTTTGATGGTCGCTTTGCAGCGCAACGGTTATTTCGTCCATCAGTGGCACGACCCCGTCGTCGCGCCGCAATGCGGGCAAGGAACCGACGAAGCCAAAAGCGGCGAGTACAGGAGGGTGCCGGTGTGCTACCTCGTCGACGACGTCTCGGGCATGCTGCGGCTCACCCTCTATGCGGCGGGCGAGGCCTGGAGCCGGTTCTTCAACACGGAGCAGGGCAAGCTGGTTCCGGTCGGCGCGTGGTCGCGGCAAAGCGGGAGATAGAAAAAATGACGCTTCCGAATTTCGGAATCCCTGCCGTTAAGCCCGACCTGACCTATAAGGACGAATAAAAGCCATGCCCGTACACCGGATCATCCTGAAGACCCCCGATGGCACGCTGGACGAGCGGATGTTCAGCGGCAACGTCGTGAGCATCGGTCGAGACGAGCGGTGCGTCAAAGAACGGCCAAATCGAAAGCCCAACCGGCTATCGAATTACGATTACAGCGGGGACGGCGCGTATTTTGTGACGGTGTGTGCAAAAGAGCGCATGGAATTA
>WRJU01000195.1 GCA_009778425.1 Pseudomonadota bacterium | reverse complement strand
AACTTGATCGACTGCTGCAATTGCGGCGTCAGGGTCAGGTGTTGCGAGAGCTTGAGCTGGAGCGTCGGTTTCATGCGCTTAAAGGCTCAAAGCTGGAAATGTTCGCCAAGGTAGACCTGGCGAACCTGCTCGTTGGCGATGATGTCGACGGGGTCTCCTCCAGCCAGCACCCGGCCTTCACTGATGATCGTGGCGTGGTCGCAGATGCCCAGGGTCTCGCGCACATTGTGGTCGGTAATCAGTACGCCGATGCCGCGCTCCTTGAGAAAACGGATGATCTTCTGGATGTCGATCACCGCGATGGGGTCGACCCCTGCGAAAGGTTCGTCGAGCAGGATCAGACGGGGGGAAGTCGCCAGCGCCCGCGCAATCTCGCAGCGCCGCCGTTCGCCGCCGGAGAGCGAAATGGCGGTGTTGTCGCGCAGGTGCGAGATGCCTAGCTCGACGAGAAGTTCATCGAGGCGCTGGGCGGTTTGTTTTTCTTCCAGTCCCTGGAGTTCAAGCACGGCGCGGATGTTTTCGGCCACGGTGAGCTTGCGGAAGACGCTCATTTCCTGAGGCAGATAGGACAACCCAAGCCGCGCGCGGGCGTGGATGGGCAGGTGGGTGATCCGCTCGCCGCCGAGGTGGATTTCGCCGCCGTCGCTGCGCACGAGGCCGACGATCATGTAGAAGCAGGTGGTCTTGCCTGCGCCGTTGGGGCCGAGCAGCCCGGCAACTTCACCGGGTTTGACCTCGAACGAGACGTCATGCACGACGGTGCGCGCCTTGTAGCGTTTGCGGAGACCGCTTGCTGTCAGCAGGCTCATGATGCCCCGTCTTCCTCGTTTTCTTCGGGTTTGTCGTGGAGCACGGCACGGACGGCATCGGCAGCGAAACCGCGAGCAAGCAGGAAGCGGGTTTGCCGTGCCCATTCGCGGGCGTCAAGGGGCAGGGCGGAATACCGGGACTGCCATACCGCGCGCGCGCGTTCGAGTTCGCTTGCCATGTCGCCGTTTGCAAGCGCTTCTTCGATCAGTTCGCGCGCCAGGCCGCGACGGGTGAGTTCATGCTGCAACCGAACGCGGCCAAAGCGCCTTGCGTGGGTGCGTACCCAGTTTTCAGCCATGCGCGCGTCGGATTGAAGAGATAGCTCGCCCATGCGGTTCAGTACGGTTTCGATTTCCTCATCTGTACCGTAAGGTGCGAGCCTCGCCGCCAGTTCGGCGCGGCTGTAGTCGCGCCGGGAGAGGTAGCGCAAGGCCCGCTCGCGCAGGTTTGGCTTGCTCATGGTGCGGATGGCAGAGGGTTTTTATTGTTTGGCGGTGTCGGATTTGGCAGGTTTGGCGGATTCAGGCTTCGCTGGCGTGGCGGCGGGCAATTCGGGCAAACCGACGGCCAGCCGCACCCGGTTTTCGATCTCAAAGGCCATGACCGGATTGTTACGCAGGAATTCGCGCGTATTGTCCTTGCCCTGGCCGATCTTGTTGCCCTTATAGGCGTACCAGGCCCCGGACTTGTCGACAATGCTGTGCGCGACGCCCAAGTCGATGATCTCGCCCTCGCGCGAGATGCCCTCGCCGTAGAGAATGTCGAAATGCGCTTCCTTGAACGGGGGAGAGACCTTGTTCTTGACGACCTTGACCTTGGTTTCGGAACCCACGATTTCATCGTTTTTCTTGATTCCGCCGGTACGGCGGATGTCCATGCGCACCGAGGCGTAGAACTTGAGCGCGTTGCCGCCGGTGGTGGTCTCGGGGCTGCCATACATGACGCCGATCTTCATCCGTATCTGGTTGATGAAGATGACCAGGGTATTGGTGCGTTTGATGTTGGCGGTGAGTTTGCGCAGCGCCTGGCTCATCAGGCGGGCTTGCAGGCCGGGAAGCTGGTCGCCCATCTCGCCTTCGATTTCGGCCTTGGGTGTAAGCGCGGCCACTGAGTCGATCACGACAATATCCACGCCGCCAGAGCGCACCAGCATGTCGGCAATTTCCAGTGCCTGTTCGCCGGTATCGGGTTGCGAGATCAGCAGATCCTTGACCTTGACCCCCAGTTTTTCGGCGTAGACGACATCGAGCGCGTGTTCGGCGTCGATGAAGGCCGCTGTGCCGCCGAGTTTCTGCATCTCCGCGATGACCTGGAGCGTGAGGGTGGTTTTACCGGAAGATTCCGGGCCGTAAATTTCGACGACCCGCCCGCGCGGCAATCCGCCCAGGCCCAGCGCGATGTCCAGCCCGAGCGAGCCGGTCGATACGGTTTGAATATCGCGCTCGATGCTGTCGTCCCCCATGCGCATGATCGAACCCTTGCCGAACTGCTTTTCGATCTGCGCCAGCGCGGCGGC
Source organism: Pseudomonadota bacterium (assembly GCA_009778425.1). Lineage (GTDB taxonomy): Bacteria > Pseudomonadota > Gammaproteobacteria > Burkholderiales > Rhodocyclaceae > WRNU01. The sequence goes on along the minus strand of WRJU01000195.1, from coordinate 7,673 downwards.
GAGCGCCTTGGCCTTGTTGTCGTCCATGAATCGTCCTGTCCCTTTCTTCAGTTGAGGCTGCGAATTATGGCATAAAAATTGCAGTGCCGAACCGCGCTCTTCTCGTGCCGTTGCCGCGAAATTCCTTGTGTACCGAAGAGTCCCGCTCTTTTTTGAGACAAAAATCGCGCGGGACGGATTGGAAACGCAACACAACACATCATCCGGGGGCTGGCTCCGATGCCTATATTACTCCAATTGTTGCATATATAAAAAATAGAGTCCAATACGGATCGTCATTTGCGTTTGCGGTATTTTTTGCATGACAAAAATTATCGTATCATGGGCATTTCCGCCACATTCATGGTTTCTGCGGCTTTTTTGATGAGGACTGGGCGCACTTTCCCATGACAGTGCTAGAATCCAGCGGGCTGATATGGCATCGTCCGCTTGTTCCAGTAACAACGCTTGTCTTATCCCACAGCAACAACAACCCTGTCTAATTGAGGAAAAGCATGAACAAAGGTGAATTCGTCGAAGCATTGGCCGATCGTCTGGATATTCCGCGTGCTCAGGCCGAGCGTGCGCTGACCGGGGTGCTGGAGATCATATCCGAGCAACTGGTCGAGGGCGATAAGGTGGCCTTTACCGGTTTCGGATCGTTTGAAGTTTCCGGTCGCGCGGCGCGTACGGGTCGTAATCCGCAGACGGGCGCGGCAATCAAGATTGCTGCATCGAAAGTGCCCAAGTTTTCCGCTGGCGCGACCCTCAAGGCTGCCGTCAATGCCAGCAAAGGCAAGCGCTGAACCGATTTGATAAATTGTCGAATAAAAAAACCGGCGGAGGCGATCGTCCCGCCGGTTTTTTTTATTCGCTACGCTCAAAGGCCAAAGAAGCTCTTTCGGGGATTGCCCCGCAAGAACGACGCCCTGGCCGAAATGCTTCAGCCGCGCCCGTTTTTGCCCGGCCCCTGTGCGCGCGTAGCGGCGACTTCTTCGGGACGCAGGCTGGCCACTGCGCGGTCGAGTACGCCGTTGATGAATTTGTGCCCGTCTGCGGCGCCGTATTTTTTTGCCAGTTCGATGGCTTCGTTGATGATGACGCGGTAGGGCGTCCCAATGTCGTGGCGCAGTTCGAAAACGCTCAGCAACAGGATCGCGTGTTCGACCGGCGAGAGTTCCGCGATGGCGCGCGTGAGTAGCGGTTCGATGATTTTGCGCGCTTCGGGCGCTTCACGCGCTGCGCCTTGCAGCAGGGCAGCGAAGAATTCGGCGTCCGGCGGGGTGCGCGAACTGGTTTTTCTTTCCGAGGGTTTGCCTTCCCGCGCGGCGCTGGCGAGAAGTTCTTCGATGGCGTGTAATTGCGCTTGCGGCGACGATGACGAAAGCCCGATGGATGGGGCTCGTATTTCTTCCATGCGCGTCTCCCTGGGCTGGTTCAGTAGCCACTGGTAGAGGCCTTGCAGCGCGAGTTCGCGCGCCCGATGCCGCGCGGCGATTTCCCGTCGTCCTTCCCGGCTCATGGCATTGCCTTCAGCAACTTGGCCATCTCGACTGCCGTGCGCGCGCAGTCTCTGCCCTTGTCATGGTTTCGCGCCAGCGCCTGATCATCGTCTTCAGTGGTCAGTACGCCGTTGGCAATCGGTAGGCCGCTGTCAAGCGCGACCTGGGAGATGCCCGCACCCATTTCGTTGGAAACCAGCTCGAAGTGGTAAGTCTCGCCACGGATGACCGCGCCCAGCGCCACCAGCGCATCGAACTGGCCGCTGCGGGCAAGGCGTTGCAGCGCCAGCGGAATTTCGAGCGCGCCGGGTACGGTGGCAATCCGGATTTCGGCAGGAGCGACGCCGAGGGCGCGCAATTCCTCGATGCAGGCTGAAAGCAGCCCTTCGCCCACATCCGGGTTGAAGCGGCTCATGACGATGCCAATGCGAAGCCCTTGGCCGTCGAGGTCAATATCGTATTCAGTAATGCCGTCGTAGCGGAACATGATGTCGTGCAGGGAGGAAAAGCGAAAAAGGGTTTGAGTTCAGTCAGGCTTGCAGGAAGCGTCAGGATGGGGGGCGGGCAGGGCATCCCGGTTGCCGCATGGCTCCGGATGTGTGAGAAAGCCCGTGATTTCGAGCCCGAAACCGGCCATGTTGGGAATCTTGCGCGGGCTGGACAGCAAGCGCATCTTGCCGACGTTGAGGCTGCGCAGGATTTGCGCGCCGACGCCGAAGAGCCTTGCGTCCCAGCGTGGTTGCGGCGCGCCGCAGCCAATGATGTGGTCGAGCAGTTCCTGCCCGGTTTGTGGGCGGTACAGGAGCACGACGACGCCTGCCTCGGCTTCGGCCAGCCCGGTGAACGCCTGGTGAAGCGGAAAGGAATGGCTGCCGGGGGAAAAATCGAGAAAATCGACGAAAGAAACCGACTCATGTACGCGAACGAAGGTTTCGACCTCGGGACGGATGTCGCCGTGGTAGACCGCGAAATGTACGTCATCCGAAGTTTTGTCACGGAAGGCCGCGAGGTGGAAATGCCCGTAAGGCGTGTCGATTTCCTTGTCGGCGATATGCTCGATCAAGCGTTCGTTGGCGGCACGGTACTCGATGAGATCGCGGATGGCTCCGATCTTGAGTTCGTGCCTGCTGGCGAACTCGACCAGATCGGGCAGCCGCGCCATCGTACCGTCTTCCTTGAGCACTTCGCAGATGACCGCTGCCGGTTCCAGCCCGGCAAGCTGGGCAAGGTCGCAACCGGCTTCGGTGTGACCCGCGCGGATCAGCACGCCGCCTTTCTGGGCGGTGAGCGGAAAGATGTGGCCGGGCGTTACGATGTCTTCCGGTTTGGCGTGGCGGGCAACGGCCACCTGAATCGTGTGGGCGCGGTCGTAGGCCGAGATGCCTGTCGTCACGCCGGAGGCGGCTTCGATGGAGGCGGTAAAGGCCGTGCCGTACTGGGTGCGGTTGTCCTTGACCATTTGCTCGAGGCCGAGTTGTTCGCAACGCTCGGCGGTGAGCGTCAGGCAGACGAGGCCGCGACCATGCGTGACCATGAAATTGATGGCTTCCGGAGTGACGAATTCGGCGGCCATCAGCAGGTCGCCTTCGTTCTCGCGCTCTTCCTCGTCGACGAGCACGACGACGCGTCCGGCTTTGATCTCGGCGATGATCTCGGAAATGGGGGACAGCGCGCTCTTGTGCGCAGGGGCTTGCATCGGGATGTTATGGATTTGCGCGCTCATTTTTTGGCTCAACGTAATTTGGGAAGGAGGCAGGTACGGGAAACTCAGACAGCGTTTTCCGCATCCTGTTCTTCGCGCCAAGCCATCATACGCTCGACGTAACGGGCAATGAGGTCGATTTCGAGGTTGACCTTGTCGCCCGTTTTCAGATGCTTGAAATTGGTGACGGCAATCGTATGCGGGATCAGGTTGATCGAAAAATCGCGCCCGTGGACGTCATTGACCGTCAGGCTCACGCCGTTGACGGTGACGGAACCCTTGCGCGCGATGTAGCCCGCGATGGAGTCCGGCGCGCGCACGACCAGTTCAAAGCTCTCGGCCAGAGACGCGAAATTCATGATTTCGCCGATACCGTCCACATGCCCCGTGACCAGATGGCCGCCGATGAGTCCGTTCAAGGCGAGCGCCTTTTCAAGATTGAGCGCGCTGCCCACACGATCCAGCCCGACCGAGCAGTTGAGGGTTTCGCGCGAAACGTCGAATTTCACCCGGCTGCCGTCAAGCGCGATCACGGTCAGGCACACGCCGCTGTTGGCGATACTGTCGCCGAGGGCGACGCCATCGAGGTCAAGCCCGCCGGTCTCTACGGTGAGACGCAGCCCGTTGCCCAAGGGCTCGATCTGTTCGATACGGCCGACCGCAGCCACGATACCGGAGAACATAAGAGTACGGAAGAATGAAAAATGATTAATTATAGCCCGAAAGCGACGCCAGCGCACGGTCGAGCAGTGCGGAAAATTTGGCGGCGGGCATGAATCCCACCACGCGCAGATCGTCGCGCGGCTGGCCGTCCATGCTGAAAAACACAATGCCAGGGGGGCCGACGAGGCCAAAGCGCCCGAGCAGCGCCTTGTGTGAATCATTGTAGGCGGTGACGTCGACCCGCAGCAGCCGCATGCGCGCCATCCGCGCGGCGACTGCCGGATCGCTGAAGGTATCGCGCTCCATCTCTTTGCAGGACGCGCACCAGTCGGCATAAAAATCGAGAAGAACCGGACGGTCGTCGGGGGCTTTCAATCGGGCATCGAGTTCGATTTCTGAGCTGATGTTCTCGAAAGCGGGCAAGGATGCCGCGTCAGGATGCGCGAAGAAAAGCCCCGGCAACACCGGCGAGGCTATCCATAGCGCGACTGCCAGCAACAGTACGCCCGCCGCTTTCCGGACCCTCTCCATCCACGGCCCGGCCTTGGGCAGCAATGAATGCGCCGCCAGCGCCACGATGATGAGCGGCACGCCCATGCCCAGCGCGAGCGCGAAGAGCGCCAGCCCGCCCAGTACTGCGTCGCCGGTTTTACCGATGTAAAGCAGCGCTCCCGCCAGGGGAGCCGTAACGCAGGGACTGACGATCAGCGCCGAGATTGCGCCCATCAGCGCTACGCCACCGAGATGGCCGCCCTTTTCGCGATTGGCGGCATGGGCGAGCCGGTTTTGCAGCGCTACCGGCAGCCGCAGTTCAAAAAGGCCGAACATCGACAGCGCCAGCAGCACGAACAGCAGGGCGAAAACCAATGGAACCCAGGTGTTTTGCAACGCGGCTGAAAACAGGGAGCCGGTCAGTCCGGCAACGACGCCCGCCAGGGCGTAGACCAGAGCCATGCCGAGCACGTAGGCAATCGAGAGCGCCAACGCGCGCGGACGCGAGACGGAAGCGCCCGATCCGACGATGATGCCGGACAAGATCGGAATCATCGGAAAGACGCAAGGTGTAAATGCCAGCAACAGGCCGAGGCCGAAGAAAATGGCCAATGCCAGTGGCGTGCTGGCAGAAGAAAGCAAGCCGGCCAGACGCCCGCTTTCATTGCCGTTGTCGTTCGTTGAACTATTCGCGCCGTCGTTACCAGCATTTTCTGCAAATGCGGTCAGATCGATTTCAGCGCGCTGTACCGTGGGGGGATAGCATATGCCGCCCTCCCAACAGCCCTGACTCGTTACGGCCAGGGTGAAGCGCTCGATCCCCTGGGGCGCGCTGACGGCTAAGCGCATGCGCAGTTGGCCGCGATAGGTTTCGACTTCTCCAAAAATGAGATCGTTCTTGCGCTCGCCGGGCGGACGGTCGACGTGGCCGAGAGTGACCTCGGCAGGGATTGCCGCAAACGCGAAACGTTCGCCATAAAGGTAGTAATTGGGCGCGATTTCAAAGAGGACTTCCACCGTATCGGGACTGATCGCGCGCGCGCGCATGGCGAAGGCTTTTTCTACGGCGAGCGGCTCATCAGCTTGCGCGCACGGCGCGCAAAGCGCCAGCAGACACATGAAGAAGAAAGCGAAAGCGGCAAACGGCGGGCGTCGGAAAATCGGCATGAGGCGAGGCGCAAGATCAAGCAGTGGAGGACGGCGGCAGGTTCGGCATCGTAACCGAAGCGGCCACCCAGTCAAGATAAGCGGGCAGCCCGCATGCGACGGGCAGCGCGATCAATTCCGGGACTTCGTATGGGTGCATGGCCTGTACCGCCGCTTCAAGCGCCGGGTAACGGTCGCGGGTGGTCTTGATGAGCAGGGGTATCTCGCTGGCCGTCTCGACCATGCCCTGCCAGCGGTACACCGACCCACACGGCGCGAGGATATTCACGCAGGCCGCGAGATGTTCCTCGATGAGCTGCGCCGCCAGCATGTCCGCGCTCGCTCGGTCGGGCAAGGTGGTGAGGGCGAGAAGCACTTCGGCCATGATCAAAAGTCCTTAAGCGGTGGTGCTGCGCATTATGTAACCATATCGTGGCGCATAATTACTGCTTTGTTTCATTTTCAGGGTTCGAGGTCGATTCATGTCTGAGTTTTTTGCTGTCCTGCTCCAGTATCTGTTGCCCAAACGGATGTTGAGCCGTCTGGCGGGTTGGTTTGCGAACCGGAAGATGGGGGCGTTCACATCGGCGGCCATCGCTGCGTTTGCGCATCGTTATCGCGTCGATATGAGCGAAGCGGCAGAACCGAATTTGCTTGCTTACGCGAATTTCAACGATTTTTTCGCCCGCGCGTTGCGCTCTGATGCCCGACCGCTTGCCGATGCCGATCTCGTTTGCCCGGTCGATGGCGCAATCAGCGAGTGCGGGGCCATTGCGGGCGAGCAGATTTTCCAGGCCAAGGGGCATCACTATTCGATCCGTGCTCTTCTTGGCGGCGATGAGGGGGCAGCGAAGAAATTCGAGAACGGCGGCTTTGCCACGCTCTACTTGAGCCCGCGCGACTATCACCGCATTCACATGCCTTGCGCCGGACGGCTCGTCCGCATGATTCATGTGCCGGGGAGCCTTTTTTCGGTCAATCCACTGATGGCGCGCAAGATACCGGGTTTATTCGCCCGCAACGAACGGGTGGTGTGCGTGTTCGAGTCGGAGCAGGGGCCGTTTGCGCTCGTGCTTGTTGGCGCGGTAATCGTCGGCAGCGTGGAAACTGTCTGGCATGGTGTGGTGACGCCACCGCATGGCCGCAGGGTGGGCCTTTGGAATTACGAAGGCGGCGACCACGCCATTGAGCTGGCGCAGGGGGCGGAGATGGGGCGCTTCAAACTCGGCTCGACCGTGGTGGCCCTCTTCGCCCGCCCGGACACACGCTTCGCGTCGGGCTGGTTACCGGGAAAGCCGGTCAGGATGGGCGAGGCGATGGGAAGTTTTGGGGAGTAATCAGGATCGGGACGAACCCGAGGTTTGCAAGGCGCGTATTTCGTCCAGGGGCAAGCCCGTTGCGCCTGCAATGACTTCCGTGGAAAGCCCCATCTCTACCATGTTGCAGGCAACGTCCAGGCGCGCTTCTTTGTTTCCTTCCGTCCGGCCTTCCGCACGACCCTCCGCCCGACCTTCCGCCAAGCCCAGCTTCCGGGCGTCTTCCTGATACGCATAGGCGTCCATCTCTGCCTTCAGTCGTGCTTCATGCAGCATCCGCGCTTTTTCGTCGGCAGACAGTTTTGCCAAGCGCACCACAGCTTTTTTTACGTCGGGATTTTTCTCTGCCAGCATTTCCATGCGCTCCTTGCTATCGGTCTTCAGAAATTCCAGCCATGCCCATAGTTTAGAACCATCTGCTTCATTTGGTAGTTTTGGCAGTTCCAGCGTGTTGATTTCCGCGAGATCGGTGAATTCGGATTGCGTCCGGGCATCCCGGAACCGGTAGCGGTTGTGGTAAGCGTGGTTTTCCGCAATCAGAATGAAATCAGTGATCAGGATACAGATGGCGGGCTTGAGTTGCGCGTATGGATTGCCCTCGCTTATCTGTCCGGTGAGCATTTTCGCCAGATAGTACACGATGCGCTCGCGCATGGCGGCGTGGTTTTTCACCTGTATTTCGATGTCCAACAGCCTGCCGGAAGTCGTCCTGGCCTGAATGTCGAGGATGCTGATCTTCTCGCTGGGATAATCATTCTCGGAAAACGGGTTCAACAGGGTGATTTCGGAGTAGTCATCGTCGGGCAAGGGGAGGGCGGCTTGCAGGAAAGCCGTGAGAATGTCACTGTTACGGGGACTGCCGAAGAGCATTTT
>WRJU01000194.1 GCA_009778425.1 Pseudomonadota bacterium | reverse complement strand
GGGCTGATGCCTTCGCGGTAGTCGGACTGCGGCCAGAAGCGCGAAGAATCGGGGGTGAGTGCTTCGTCGATCAGGTGCAGGACACCGGCTTCATCGACGCCGAACTCGAATTTGGTGTCGGCGATGATGATGCCGCGCCCGGCGGCGTAATCGGCGGCTTCACGGTACAGGGCGATGGCTGCTTCGCGGGCCTGTTCGGCCAGAGCCGCGCCGTTGGGGCCAATCACCTCCGCGCAGTGTGCTTTGGCGCACTCGAAGGGGATGTTCTCATCGTGGTCGCCAACATCGGCCTTGGTGGCCGGAGTGAAGATCGGTTGCGGCAGTTTTGCCGCCTGACGCAGCCCCGGTGGCAAGGTGATGCCGCAAATCGTGCCGCTTGCCTGGTAATCCTTCCAGCCGGAGCCGATCACGTAGCCGCGCACCACGGCTTCGATGGGCAGAGGCTTGAGGCGTTTGACCACCAGCGCGCGGCCGCGCACCTGTTCGCGCTCATCGGCGGCCACGACGATTGAAGGGTCGATACCGGTCGTCTGGTTAGGGATGATGTGACTGAGCCGGGCAAACCAGAAGCTGGCCATCGCGGTCAGTACCCGGCCTTTGTCCGGGATCGGGTCGGGCAGGATGACATCGAAGGCCGACAGGCGGTCGCTCGTGACGATCAGCAGCTTGTCGCTGCCAACGGCGTAAATGTCGCGGACTTTGCCGCGTCCGACGAGCGGCAGGCTCTTGATGGAGGATTCAAACAATGGAGTACTCACGGCGTCTTCCTGGAGGACGGGGACAGCCGCGCATTATAGGGCGATGCACTCCGTCCTGGACGCGGACGTGTACCTGCCCGGCAGCGTATTGAGAGGTTCCGGCATGTGGCAGTGGAAGCCCTGCGCGTAATCGACGCCAATTTCGCGGATGACCCGAAGAATGCTGTTGTTGTGTACGAACTCGGCAACGGTGCGCAGGCCATGAGCGCGCGCCAGGGTGACGATGGCCTTGACCGTGGCAAAGTTGGCCGAGTCGGTATCGATGTTGGAGATGAACGCGCCGTCGATTTTCAGGTAATCGGCCTGAAAACGTTTGAGATAACCGAACGACGACAGGTCGCTGCCGAAATCGTCGAGTGCCACGGTCGCGCCCGCCCGGCGCACGCTTTCGATGAAGTGCAATGCTGTGTTGAGATTGGCAATCGCGCTGCTTTCGGTGATCTCGAAACAAAGCTTTTTGGGAGAAACGCTGTTGGCGTGAATCTGGTCGAGGACGAAATCCGGAAAACGCTCGTCGGAAAGGCTCGCACCGGAAACATTGATGCTGAAACACTCGATGCCGATTTCGCGCTTTTCTTTTTCCCATTGCGCAATCTGCTGACAGGCGCTTTTAATGACCCAGTGGTCGATGCGCGGCATCAGGTTATAGCGCTCCGCCGCGTGGATGAGACTCACGGGAATATCGAAACCACCCTCCGGATTTCGTACCCGCAACAGAATTTCGGCATGCGAACGACGATCCCCCGCCAGTGGGGAGAATCGCTGGTAATGAAGCGCGAAGCGATTCTGGGCCAGCATGTTGTCGAGTTGTGCAACGCTGCGCAAATCCTCGCGGCGCTGGCGAAAATAGTCGTCGTTGGGGTGATAGACCTGGATACGGCTGCGGCCCAGTTCTTTTGCACCGAAGCAGGCGGTATCGGCGGCAATCATCAATTCCTTGAGCGAGCGGATTCCGAGGGAACTGCTGGAAGCTACGCCGATGCTGGCTCCTACGCGATAGCTCTGGCCTTCCCATTCAAAAGAGATGTTTGAGATGTCTTCGATGATGGTTTGCGCTATTTTCTGAATGTTCATTTCGTCATTCAGAGGCATGACCGCGCCAAACTCGTCGCCTCCGATGCGGGCGACAAAGGCCTCAGACAGGCGCGATTCGAGCAGATGGGCCACACGGGTCAGCAGGATGTCGCCCGCGTTATGGCCACAACTGTCGTTGATGGCCTTGAACTGGTCGAGATCGATGTACAGCATGATGACGTCGCTGATCTCAGGGTCGTCGAGCAGTTCCGAGGCGCGTTTCTCGAACGCCCGGCGGTTGAAGGCATCGGTGAGCGCATCGTGCTGCGCCTGCCATTCGAGCATTGAAATCTTGCTGCTCACCGTCAGGGCCATGGCTCTGAAATGCTTCAGCAGGCTGTCGAGTTCCGAGACGCCGGTCGTTTCCAGTTGCACGTCGTAGTTGCCGGAAGTGATGAGTTCGGCGGCATTGCTCAAATTGATCAGGGGTTTTACGACATGGCGTGAAAAGATTACCAGCAGGATGCAGGACAGGCATATCCCGACCAGGGCAGTAATGATGTTGTACAGGATCAACCTTTCCCGAGTGGCGGTGAGGTAGTCGGTCAATAGGCCATATTGCAACGAACCGTAGCGCTTTCCGGCGGAGACGACATCGAAACGAACGTGATAGACCGAATCGGCTTTGCCGGGCGCAGGCAGCGGCTCGTCGTCTGCCAGCCCCACTGATACCCGGCGGTTTCCGGTTTCATCCATGACAACGAGATATGAAATGTCGCCGGATTTTCCCCAGATGTCGATCATTTCGTGCAGGGTGACGTCGTCCCGCTCGGCCAGAGGCATGGCAAGTGCCGCTTGATAGGCGTCCCGGGTGTAGTTGATCCGGGCTTCGATCTGGTGATTGATCTGTTCTTCGATTGAATGCAGGTTGATGGATAGCATCAGGATCAGCACGGTAACGCCCATCAGGGCGCCCCAACTGATTACACGGGCCCGGAACGAGTTCAGGCGAAACATTGCCTCACCCCGAATAGGGCACACATCGTGTGCAATCGAGACAGAAACATGAAATATCTCCCTGTGAGTTGCTGTTCAGATATTATTAATCTTTTTGCATATACAGGGTATGTTGGACTTTTATTGAAGTCAATGCGTACATTTACCCACCCATTAGTGTGACTTTTTCCCGCTATATGGGTGACAAAAATGAAGAAAGCCGAAATTTAAGCTTTATTTGTGCAGTTGATACCAATAATTATATCGTAGAAATACGAATAGCACAAACGGGTGACACTATAAAATGGTATATAGAGTGACAATACGGGTACTATGAGTTTCAACGTTATTTTGATATGAGGGCGAAAGTTTTTTCTGAGAAATAAGCGGTGGAAACCCGGTTTATTCCCGTCATGCGCGCGCGGGAACGAACTGCATAATCGGCGGCAGGAGATGCCATGCAGGCGGGAACCGGGAGATTTGAGCCATGAATGTCAAGCGTTTTTTCGCGCCTTCCACCCGCGAAGCCCTGCGGGTCTTGAAGGCGGAACTGGGCGCGGACGCGATTGTGCTGTCCAACCGGGCCGTCGCGGGGGGGGTTGAAATCATGGCTTTGCCGCCGGGAGCCATTGATACGCTGCATGCGTCCCAGGTGCCTCCCAAGGCGGTCGCCCCATCGCTTCGCTCCACTCCTCCGACCACCCCGTCGCTTCGCGCCACCCCTCCAGGGAGGGGAATTGGCAGTGGCGGCGGCAATGATGTGGATGATGGCGATGATTTCCACGTCACGCTTTCCAGTCTCGCGGCGGGCGCGGTTCCGCGCAATTTTGCTGCCGCGCAGCCACGCCGGGAAGCCATGCTTGCTGCCGCGCAGCCACGCCGGGAAGCCATGCCGCCCCGCCAGCCCAAAATCCGCCCGTTTACGCCGCCCCGCGTCGACACAACGGCTTCCGCACGGCAGAACCCTGGAACGATGGCGGAAAGGGTCGCCGAGAAGGTGGCTGAAAAAGTGGCCGAAAAAGTCATTATGCGCGGTGAGGGCAGCGAGAGCGTGCGTGTGCTGCAAGAGGCCAATGCCCGCCTGATTAATGAGCTATCCGGAATGCGTGACGTGATCGAGCGCGAGCTTGCCGGGTTTTCCTGGCATGAGACGCGCGCCAATGCGCCGGTCAGGGCGGAGGCGCTCGGGCAACTGCTCGCGGCGGGATTTTCCGCTTCTCTGGCGCGCCAACTTATCGAAGGGGTTGGCAAGGGCGATACGCCGGAGACGGCGCAGGGCATTCTGCGCACGGCGATGGAGTGCCGCCTGAAAACCTGTTCCAGCACGGACGATCTCATCGACGATGGCGGCATCTACGCACTCGTCGGCCCTACCGGCGTCGGCAAGACCACCACGGTTGCCAAGCTGGCGGCGCGCTTCGTTGCCCGCCAGGGTGCAGGCCGCCTGGCGCTGATTACTACTGACGGCTACCGGATCGGGGCGCATGAGCAATTGCGCATTTATGGCCGCATCCTCGGCGTGCCGGTCTTTGCCGTGCGCGATGCCGCAGAGTTGCGCCAGACTTTGGCCGATCTGCGCGACAAGCGCCTGGTGCTCATCGATACGATGGGCATGAATCAGCGTGACCGTATGGTGATGACGCAGGCCAACATGCTGGCGGGCGCGGGCGAAGTGCGCCGTCTGCTGCTGCTCAACGCGACTTGCCGGGGCGATACGCTCGATGACGTGGTCAAGGCTTTCGCCGCCGGACTGTCTGTTGCCGGCTGCATCCTCACGAAGGTTGACGAAGCGGCCTCGCTCGCGCCGGCCCTCGATACGGCAATGCGCCACGAACTCAACTTGCGTTACGTCACCAACGGCCAGAGGGTTCCGGAGGATTTGCACCTGCCCAACCGCGCCTACCTATTGCAGCGCGCCCTGCGTCCGCAGACGGAAGAATCCCTCTGGCGGCTAAACGGCGACGAAACCGGCGCGATGTTGCGTGCTCAGGGAGCCTGAGATGATCGACGGACGCGAAGACCAGGCCGCCGGGTTGCGGCGGCTTTTCCGGCAAACCCCTCCGGCGGTGGTCGCCTACTATGCCACGGGGCGGTATCGTGTCCATCACGCGATTCTGGCAGCGCACCGCATTGCCGGGCAGCACCACAAAGTGCTGCTGCTCGATGAAGCCGTGGGCGACGAGGCGCTTGCCGGGGCGCTGGGGCTTGATCCCGGCCCCGACCTCCTGCAGATGCTCGATGGGCGGCTGACCTTGTTCGAGCTCCTGCAACCCGTTCCGGGGCTGTTTGGGCGCATTCCCGCCGCCGCTGCCGCGCTTGCCTTGCCCCTGCTCGACGAAGCCCGTCGCGCCTGTCTGCTCGAAGCCATGCGGGTGCTGCACCGTCGCGCAGGGTTCATGCTCATCCATGCCGGTTGCGATTCGGCCAAAGACCCGTCGCCCTTCGTACAGGCTGCCCCGCAGCGCCTGCTCGTGGCGGAAGCCAGCGCCAGCGGGGCCTGCGAATCATATTGCGTCATCAAGCAACTGGCCTCGGCGGGTGCCGGCTCAATGCACGTGGCGGTCGCGCGGGCGCACGATGCGGCGGACGCGCGGAAATTTTTCACTTCGCTTCAAGCATTAGTGCGTCACCATGTCGGCGTACCGTTGCTCTGGCTCGGCGAGGTCGAACGTGACGACCTCGCGGCGGGGCTGACCCGCACGCCAGCGCCTCCCCTGGTGCGCGAAGCCAGCGCGGTATTTCTCCGGCGGCTCGCGGGCGTGGGCATCTCCCCAAGCGCGTAATGGGTCACGGCTTCCTCACCTGGGTGAGATGGACGCATGACGGCTCATAACGCGGAAAACCAACTCGATATGGATCGCCTGGTGGTGTCCTATGCGCCGCTCGTCAAACGTTTGGCGTACCAGATGATGTCCCGGCTGCCCGCCAGTGTGGAAGTCGAAGACCTCATGCAGAACGGCATGATGGGCTTGCTGGACGCTATCAACCGTTTCGAGGAAGGCATGGGCGCGCAGTTCGAGACCTATGCCGTGCAACGAATCCGTGGCGCGATGATCGACGGGCTGCGCGAAGCCGACTGGGCGCCGCGCAGCACACGGCGCGACATGCGGCGCATCGAAGCCGCCATCAACGCGCTCGAACAGAAAAATGGCCGCCCGCCGAGCGAGTCTGAGATCGCCAAAGACCTGGGGCTGGGACTTCCGGAATACCAGCGCATGCTGCAGGACGCGCGCGGCCATCAACTTATCTATTTCGAGGATTTTTCCTCCGACAATGGTGAGGACTTCCTCGAACGCCACTTCGGGCAGGACGACGCCAACCCGCTGGTGCTGCTGGAAGATGCCGACACGAAGGCAAAGCTCGTCGAGGCCATACAAAACCTGCCCGAGCGCGAAAGAATGGTCATGGCGCTCTATTACGACGAAGACCTCAACCTGCGCGAGATCGGCGAAATACTCAACGTCACCGAGTCCAGGGTTTGCCAACTGCACAGTCAAGCCGTGGCGCGTTTGCGCGCGCTGATATTCGGGCGGCGTCATGGATAGCGTCAGCCTCATCGGCCTCATCCTCGGCCTGGGTGCCATCATCATCGGGCAAACGCTTGAAGGAGGCCACATCTCCTCGTTGCTGCAGCCGACGGCCTTCCTCATCGTCGTGGGAGGAACCGTGGGCGCGGTGCTGCTGCAAAGCCCGCTGCGCGTCTTTCTCGGCGGCGTGAAGATGGCGAAATGGGTATTCATGCCTCCGCCTTCCGGCTACGAGCACAGCATTGAACGCATCGTCGGGTGGAGCCACCTGGCTCGCCGGGAAGGGCTGCTCATGCTCGAACGCTACATCGCCGAACTCGATGACGACCCTTTCACGCTTCATGGCCTGCAAATGCTCGTCGATGGCATCGAACCCGGGCTGCTGCGCGAATCGCTCGAAATCGAGAACGACGCCTGGGCGACGCAGATGCGCCAATGCGCCCGCATCTGGGAGAGCGCGGGCGGATATTCTCCCACCATCGGCATTCTCGGAGCCGTGCTGGGGCTGATCCACGTCATGGAGAACCTGTCCGATCCTGGCAAGCTGGGCGCGGGCATTGCCGTAGCCTTCGTCGCTACCGTCTATGGCGTCGGCCTTGCCAACCTCATTCTGTTGCCCGTTCACAAAAAACTCCTGTCGCACATCGGCCTTCTCGCCAGCCGCCGTGAAATGATCATCGACGGGCTGGTCGGTATCGCCAACGGCGACAACCCGCGCATCATCGAAAACCGGATGCGGGGATACATCCAGTAAAGGGATGTAGGCATCATGGCACGGCGACGCAGGCCTCACGGAGAAGAGCACGAAAACACCGAGCGCTGGCTCGTGTCCTACGCCGACTTCATCACCCTGCTGTTTGCCTTTTTCGTTGTCATGTATTCCTTGAGTTCCGTCAACGAAGGCAAATACCGGATACTTTCCAACTCCCTGATACAGGCGTTCCGTAGTGCCAATATCAACGCCGAAGGGCAGACCATCGTCGCGCCCCCGGTCGTTGTTCCCTCCAGTCCCCCAGTACCCATCAAGCGGCTCAAGGCGCGCGACAAGCAAGACGCCGCACGGGAAGAGGCCGCACGGAAAATGCGCGACATGGCCAGCGACATCCGCCGTGTGCTTGGGCCTCTCACCGGGGACGGGAAGGTCAGGGTCACGGAGGGTGCTTTTGGCGTGACTGTCGAAATCAATGCCAGCGCGCTGTTTTCCACCGGCGAGGCTGTCCTCGGCAGCGAGGCGAACGCTGCGTTGCGCGCCGTGGCCGGCGTCATCGCCGACTCGGAGTTCCCGATCATGGTTGAAGGCCATACCGACAACAACCCGATCAATACCCTGCGTTTCCCTTCCAACTGGGAACTCTCATCGGCCCGCGCCTCGTCGGTCGTGCGGCTTTTCATCGAAAACGGCGTACTCCCCAGCCGTCTTACCGCCGCAGGCTATGCCGACCAGCGCCCCATTGCGGACAATGACACCGATGCCGGGCGCACGCGCAACCGCCGTGTGGCGATCATGCTCGAATCGCGCGTCCCTGTGAGTGAACCAGAAGCCGAACCCGAGCCTGAATCCGGATCCGAACCCAGTGCCATGATCCCCGGAGATGCCATCCTGTCCCCGGAATCAAACGATTCCCGTCCGTGGGAATAATAGTAGTAGGATAAACGGGTTCGGACTCTACGCTTGCAGGATGATGCCGCTACAGGGTTGATCAGGCGCATGGGCTATCTTTTTTGATTCCTGGTGCGCATAATAGATGTAGTGACTTAAAGTTCGGCGAAACAGACCATGTATTGCGTTTCATGCGACTCTTACTTGGGGGCATGGCGTACGAGATGCTGCCCTCGTTGCGGTTCACCGCTGCGCCCGTTGGATTCCAATGCGCAGGACACCACACTCACGGAGCACACAAACATGTCTATCCTATCCAGGCTCGTATCCGTGCCCTCGACCGTCCTCGTTCTCATCCGGCAGCGCGCCGGGCTTCTCTGGGGGCTTGGGCTCCCGATCATTTTCATCGTCATCGTGGCGGCGGCATGGTGGGGATTGAACATGAGGCAAGCGCCCGTTCCCAAACAGTTGCAGGCCCCTGACCTTGGGAGCGACACCCGCCTTCCGCTGGGCGCATCCGCTACGGCAGACGATGTCCATGCTCCGCTTGCCGATCCCGAGCCTCCGGCCTTGCCTGTTTCCACACCTCCGGAGTCCTCTGGGACAGCATCGGCTGCTCCTGAGCCCTCGGCGGTGTCCGAGCCCTCCGGAGCCTCGGCCTCGCCTGAAGCCCATCGAGATCGTGTTGCCAACCTGCTTGCGTCCCCGTCCCATCACGCGAGAGCGGTTTATTCAGGCACGGTCAAAGGCAAAAGGCGCGTCAAGGTCGAATTTCTGACAAAGAAAGGGAAAGTTTCGGACTCCTACTCAGAAGATGCGCTTTCGCGCAAAGGGTGGAAACTGTCGATCAGTTTGGACAGGCGGACAGCGCTATTGGAAAAAGCCGAAGATGCCCACAGCATCCCGGTTGTTGATAACTCTCCCTCTGGCAAGTCAAAACAAAAATCGAGATCGAGCCGGAGAGTTGCTCGCGGCTCAAATATCGCGCCGGTCGGCGATCACGCAAGCGTCGGCTATCTGAAACATCTGAGACTATCCGGTCGCCAGAGATGAGCGCTGCCGTTCAAACCTGGCCATGTCTACCTACGTCCGTGGGATAGGCTTGAGGGTATCGTCGGCAGGGTGCTATACTGTAAAGCTTATCTTCCCGGTACATCCGGGAGGATGAAATTCACACGCCGGATTGAACGGGGTGCGCTGCCTTCTTAAGTGTGGGCGGTGCCGCTGGCAGGGACGTTGTCGCTTCCTGCCCGATCCGGCGGAGGTCAAACCCTGAAAACTGGAGTTATACATGTCAGTCACGATGCGCCAAATGCTCGAAGCGGGCGTCCATTTTGGCCACCAAACACGTTTCTGGAATCCGAAGATGGCCCCATACATCTTCGGCCACCGCAACAAGATTCACATCGTCAATCTCGAAAAGACGCTGGCTAAATACAACGAGGCGATGGATTTCGTGCGCAAACTCGCAGCCAAGCGCGGCACGATCCTCTTCGTAAGTACCAAGCGCCAGGCGCGCGAGATTCTCGCCGAAGAAGCGCGCCGCGCCGGGATGCCGTTTGTCGACGAACGCTGGCTCGGCGGCATGCTGACCAACTTCAAGACGGTCAAGCAGTCGATCAAGCGCCTGAAAGAACTCGAAGCGATGATCGAGGACGGCTCGGTCGAGCGCCTGTCCAAGCGCGACGCGCTGATGACGCGCCGCGAGCTGGAAAAGCTGCACAAGTCGATCGGCGGCATCAAGGACATGACCGGATTGCCTGACGCGCTGTTCGTGATTGACGTCGGCTATCACAAGATTGCCATTACGGAAGCGCAAAAGCTGGGTATCCCGGTGGTGGCGGTCGTCGATACCAACCATTCGCCCGAAGGCGTGGATCATGTGATCCCCGGCAATGACGACTCTTCCCGCGCCAT
>WRJU01000193.1 GCA_009778425.1 Pseudomonadota bacterium | reverse complement strand
GCCGGTCTTGGCGGCGACCTGCCGCAAGTGCTGCTTGTCGGCCAGAAGCTCGGCGCGGGTGTTGCCCCGGCGGGCGAAGTTGTCCGTATCACCAGCGTCGAAGACGCTAAAAAGAAACTGGGCGCAGGCTCCATGCTCGCCCAAATGGCAGCGGCCTACCGCAAAGCCGACCAGACGTTTGACCTTTGGGCGCTGCCCTACGCAGACAACCCGGCTGGCGTCCAGGCAACGGGCGAGATCACGGTCACGATGCCCGCGACAGCTGCCGGGACGCTGGCGCTCTACATTGCTGGCAAGCCCGCCAGTATCGGCATATCGGCGGAAATGGACACTGAAGCAGTCGCGACCGCCATTGCCGAGGCCATCAACGGCGCGGGCGACGGTATCCCCGTGACCGCATCCGCAACCGGCGCAATCGTCACGCTTACGGCGCGGCACAAGGGTACATGCGGCAACGGCATTGACCTGCGGCTGTCTCTCTATGGCGAGCCAATCCCGGAGGGGCTGATCCTGAACATTTCTGGCATGTCCGGCGGCGCTGGCGACCCGCTCGCGGGCGACCTGCCGGGCTTGGTCGGCGAGCGGTGGTTCCGTTACGTCGTGCTCGGCATCAACGACGCTGCCACGCTGGCCGCATGGCATGCCGAATCCCGCCGCCGCTATGCCGTGCCTGTGCAAGCAGGTTTCCGCGCCTTTGCCGCCTTCAGGGGAACTTTTGAAGAAGCCGTTGCCTTCGGCGAAACGAAGAACTACGAGCACATTACAGACGCTTGGTTAGCGCTCAACCCACCGAGCACCTGGGAAGCCGCCGCCGCGATCTGCGGCGCAGCCGCCCCGCGCCTCTACAACAACCCGGTCATTTCGCTGGAGGGCACACCCGTCCCCGGCCTGGTGGCGGACGTGGGCTACAACGATTTCACTGCCGGGAATTCGCTGCTCTTCAAGGGCATGTCGATCCTCGAAGTCGGCAAGGACGGCGCGGTCTACATCAAGCGCCTGATCTCCATGTACCAGACCCGCTCGGACGGCAGCGCAGACGACGCGTGGCTCGACATCAACATCGCCGAGGTCATGGAGCGTATCCGCACCGAGCAGCGCATGGGCGCAATCAAGCGGTTCAGGGGCAGCGTGGCGGCAAAGACAAACGAGGGTTTCCGCCCCGGCCTGCCGATTACCACCGAAGACAGCGTCAAGGCGTTCCTGCTCTCGCTCTACCAGAACGTGCTGATGCGCGAATACGGCTGGGTACAAGCCTACGGGTACTACAAGGGCTCGCTCATCGTCGAACAAGACCCGGACAACCCGAGCCGCTTCAACTTCCGCGATGACCCCGTGGTGAACAGCCCGTTCTACATTTTGGCCGGACGTTCGCGCTTCCGTAAAGCCGAGCCAAATATATGACCCCCCACGCTCACATTCGTTTGCTGCCCCCCAAGGGGGCGCGTGTCTGCCTTGAGGCGGCTCGGCGGCAGACACCTGATAAACCGCCTTCAAAGGAGCTTTGAACATGGCGCAACTCAACAACATCCGCACCGTGTCCATCCCCAGCTTCGGCAAGCTGCCGCTGGGGGACGATCCGGGCACCTTCACCCCCTCTGGCTTCAAACGCGAGCACAAGGGCGGGCGGCTGCCCGAAGACGGCGGCTACACCGAGACCGGTACACCCGCTACGCTGGAACTCAACATCAACATGAACGCCGGGATGGACTTCGCGGCTTTGAACGCCATTAGGGACGAAGATGTGACCGTGCGGCTGGCTGACGGGCGGGTTTACATGTTGCCGCAAGCCTTCGTTACCGAACCTGTACAGGTGGGCGATGGTTCCGCCAAGGTCACGATCATGGCGAACACCTCGGAACAGATTGGATAACGGAGCGTAGGCAACATGAAACTCAAACTCAAATACCCCATTGCCGCTGGTCGTAAAACGATTGAAGAACTCAGCTTCCGCGACCACACCACCGCTGCCGACTACCTCGCTTTCGATGTTCGCGGCGGCGTGGCGCAGAACATCGCGCTGATTGCCAACCTGACCGGCACGGACGAAGCCTTGATCCGCCAGTTGCGCGGCCAGGACTACCGCGCTGCTACCCGGATTGCCGACAAGATGATGCTCTCCGACGATGAGGAACAGGCGGGGGGAGAGGCCGACCCGCAAAAAAAGCCGTCCGAATCATGAGCGCCGTTGCGCTGGTGGCAAGGGAACTGCACCAGCCCTTGCCCGTGGTCGAGGCAATGCCGCTCAGGAAATTAATGGTGTGGGCAAAGATGGCAGCGTCAATGAGTGGGCGGAAGTTTTGAGGCGGTTATGGAAAATAAACGAATCCCTGTCCCTTTACTCGCCGCATCGGCGGCGTTCCTGATCGCGCTGGCCGTCTCCGAAGGCTACGCGCCGAAAGCCGTGACAACCGCCGCCGACCCTGTGCCGACCGGCGGTTTCGGCAGCACAAAAAACGAAAAAGGTACGCCACTCAAGCCTGGTGAGGCCATGCCGCCCGTGCGGGCGTTGGTCGTGTTGCGCGAACACGTCGCGCGCAATGAGATCGCATTCAAGGCGAGCCTGCCGAACGTTGCACTCACCCAGGGCGAATTCGACCTGTACATGGATTTCATCTACCAGTACGGGATCGGGACGTGGAACAAATCCTCCATGCGCCCCGCGCTGCTTGCGGGCAACTACCGCGCGGCATGCGACGCCTTGCTCAAATACCGCTATTCCAATGGTGCGGACTGTTCCGCGCCCGACAATAAGACCTGCCGGGGTGTCTGGACGCGCCAGCAGGAACGGCATCGGAAGTGCATCGCCGAAGTCGAGGCGGCAGGTGGGCAGCCATGACCTTCGAGAAAATCAAAGGCATCGTAGCGAGCCTGTCAGTCGTCGTCATCTATGGTTTGTGGTTCTGGATGGGTTATCAGGCTGGCGGGTCATCCGCGCGGCTTGAACTCGCCGAAGCACGGGCCGCATGGCAAAAAGAACGCACCGCCGCGAAGGCTGACGCGCTTACTGAATCAGAAGCGCAGCGCGCCCGCGAGCAATCCCTGACCGAAAAACTCGCCCTTGCCGCCAAGGAACACGACGATGCAAAAACCCTTCTTTCTGCTGCCATTGCTGATCGCAGCCGCATTGACCGCCAGTTGCGCGACGCCCGGTCAGCCATTACCGCCGCCCTCAACCGCAAGGAGTGGGCTGCCGCCGCTCCCTGTTTCCGTGCCGCAGACACCACCCTCTCAGCCCTTGGAGGATGCACAGGCGAATATCGAGACATGGCTTACCGATACGGCGAATGCTTGGCAGGAATGCAGATGATTGAAAAAACATGGAACGCGGCGCGGGAAACGTGCCGCTGAATGCCCCCGACAGGAGACGCCAATGAGCGGACAACCAACCCCGACAAACGAGCAACAACGGATGGGCGACGCCGCCGTTGCCCATCAGCTTGGCTTGCTGACCGGAACCGTCCAGCAACTTCATGCCGCGCTGACAACGCGGATTGATGACATCCGATCCGATGTGCGCTCCCTTGAGGCGTCTCAGCGCCGTTCAATGGAAAACATCGAATCGCGCCTCACGCAACGCATCGACGGATTGGAAAAAAACGTCGGACGGCGCATCGATGGCCTGGAGACCCGCGTCGGCGATTTGGAGAAAGAGGACAAGAGCCGCCTCAAGAACAATTCAAAAGCGGGCGGCGTGTCCGGCGGGGTTGTCGCCGCGCTGGTGGCGGGCGCGGTTGAAGTCATCAGGATCATCGGAAGATAAGGCAGATGGCTTATCCCGCCGAGACCCGCGCCAAGCTGCGCGCCCTCTACATCGAAGGCATGCCGCTCTCCGGCGCGGCGGTCACGGCGAATGTGCCCTATGAGACCGCGCGGGACTGGAAAGCCAAGGCAGGGCAGAAGGGCGACGACTGGGATACGGCGCGCGCTGCCTACCGTGTCTCCGAGCAGGGCGTCGATGACCTGAATAAGCTCCTGGTCGAAGATTTTGCGCGCCAAGTGATTGTCACGACGCGCGAGCTCGAAGCCGCGCAGATCGCCGCCGCTGAAAAGGCGCAGTTGCTCGCCCAGTTGGCAGACGCCTATGCCAAATTCAGCCGCGCTTTCGCCCGCGTGAATCCCGCCTATTCCGGGCTGTCTGTGGCGCTCGACACCCTGAAAACGCTGGCGGACTACCTTGCTGCCAACGATAAGGCCGCTTTGAAGGCGCTTTCCCCGCACCTTGAAGAGGTCGGTGCGATTTTGGGGAAACGCTATGGCTGATCTCGAAGAAATCCGCACCCGGCGCGAGTTTGAAGAAAGGCTCTTCCGCCTGGGCGAAGAGATGCGCCGCACGATTGAACTGAAGTGCGAAACATTCCCCGTTGACGCCGCAGCGTCCAGGGCACGGCGCGAACGCGCAAGCCGGGACTACAAGTTTTTCTGTCAGACCTATTTCCCGCACTACGTCCCAACGGCGCATTTTTCCGCCTTCCATGAGTTCATCTTCAAGCGCCTGCCGGAAGTGATTGATGGAGAAGCCGACGGGCGCGAAGTCCATCAAGCCCCGCGCGGCGAGGCCAAATCCACCTACGAAACTCAGCTTGGCAGCCTCTGGTGCATCCTCACAAACAGGAAGCACATGATCGGCATCATCATGAACACCGAGGAACAGGCCGCCGAGATGCTTGAGTCGATCAAGGCGGAACTGGACACCAACCCGCGACTGCTCATGGATTTTCCGGAGGTTACTGGCCGGGGGCGTGTCTGGCAGGCGACGACGGCGATCACTGCGAACAACGTGAAGCTGCGGATCGGCGGCACGGGCAAGAAAATCCGTGGCATGAAACACGGCCCGCACCGCCCCGACCTGATCTTCCTTGACGATCTGGAAAACGACGAAAACGTCCGGGACAAAACCCAGCGCGACAAGGTGGAAAAGTACGTGCTCTCCGCCGTGCTCGGGCTGGCGGGGCCGTCCGGCGGCATGGACGTGTTCTGGGTCGGCACGTCGCTCCACTACGACGCGGCGATCAACCGCGTGAGCCGCAAACCCGGCTGGCGGCGGCGCGTGTTCAAGAGCGTCATGCGGTGGCCGGACGACATGGCGCTGTGGGAAAAGTGGGAAGCGATCTATACCGGCGGCGATTCGGACGAAGCCCGCGAAGAGGCCGAAGCCGACGCGCTGGCGTTCTACCGGCGGCACAAGCGGGAAATGGAAGCGGGCGCAGTGGTCTCATGGCCGCAAGTGCGCCCGCTCTACCGGCTCATGTGCATGCGGGCGACTGACCACGACGCATTCAACCAGGAGCAGCAGAACGAAGCCGGGAACGACGACGCCGCACCTTTCCGGACGGTTCAGTTCTGGGTCGACCGCCGCGCGGACTGGATATTCTTCGGAGCCATCGACCCCAGCCTTGGCAAACGCGGCAAGGCGCGCGACCCGTCCGCCATCCTTGTCGGGGGATTTTCGCGCGAGGCCATGACGCTCGATGTCGTCGAAGCAGACATCTCCCGCCGTGTGCCGGATTCCATCATCGAGCGGGCAATTGCGCTGCAGGCCGAATACCGCTGCGTTGCCTGGGGCGTTGAAACCGTCCAGTTCCAGGAGTTCCTCTACACCGAACTTCTAAAACGGGCAGCCAGGGCGGGCATCCCGTTCCCCGGCGTGCCCATGCCGGAGAACGTAGAAAAGGCGCTGCGCATCGTGAGCCTCCAGCCCCATGTTGCCAATGGAAAAATCCGGCTCCACCGCAGCCAGGGCGTATTGGTCGAGCAGTTGAAATTCTGGCCGGAAGCCGACCATGACGACGGCCCCGACGCGCTGGAAAAGCTCTGGCGGCTCGCCACGCAATACGCGGGCGAATACAGCTACACCCCGGTAAAGGTTAGCCGTAGGCGCGTAGCTTGCCGGGGCGCACAAAACACCACGGCAAGCCCATTTGATGATTGGGAAAACGACGATGATTAAAGGCCTCCGCGCCGCGCTCTCGAAATTCAACATAGCGCGGCTTAAAACCCCGCAATCCTCCCCGCGTTCCGCCTCGGCGCTTGCGCTCAACTACGCGAGCGTGTCCACGCTCGACCCTTCCGTGCTGGCGCGGGCATTCGCCGCCGCCGACCAGGGCGAAATCACCGGACAGGCTTCGCTCTTTGAATTGATCGAGGAACAGGACGCGCACATCTTCGGCGAGCTTGCCAAGCGGCGGCGTTCCGTTACCGGCTTGGGCTGGCAGCTTGTGCCGCCAGAAGACGCATCAGAGTCCGAACTCGCCCGCACGGATGAACTGGCTGACATGCTGCGGTGCATCCCGCGCTTCGAGGACGCTCAATACGACATCACTGACGCCATCGGCAAAGGGTTTGTCGCGCTGGAGATCGACTGGCGCGCGGGCGAAGCGTGGCTCCCGCGCTCAATCGACTGGGTACCTCAGCGCATGTTCCGCGTCATCAACCAGGGCACAGACGCAGGCGAACTCCAATACCTCAAGGACGGCATCCCGGAACCCTTGCGCGAATGGGGCTGGGTCATCCATGAGCACCGCGCAAAATCCGGCTACATCGAATCCTCCGCGCTGTTCCGGGTGCTCGCCTGGACGTATGCCTACAAACAGTACAACGTCCGGGACATGCAGCGCTTCCTTGAGGTTTACGGCTTGCCGCTGCGCTTGGGCAAATACCCGGCGGGGCTTGGCGACAAAGAGCGTGACGCGCTCCTGCGCGCCGTTCGCAATATCGGCCATGACGGCGCGGGGGTAATCCCCGCCACGATGGAGATCGAGTTCATCGAGGCGAAGAACAGCGGCACGGTTACGGATTTCCTATCTGCCGTCGAATACTGGGAGAGGAAACAGTCCATCGCCATCCTGGGCGGCACGCTTACATCCCAAGCCGACGGAAAGACCAGCACGAACGCCCTGGGCGAAGTCCATGACCATGTGCGGCGCGAGATCATGCTGCACGACATCCGCCAGATCGAGCCGTCGATCACGCGCCAGTTGATCCGCCCGATCTGCCTGATCAACGGCCTTTTACCGGAAAATCGGCTTCCAGCCTTCACGTACCTGACCGAAGAGACCGTCGATCAGGAGAAGATGGTTAAAGTCTTGGCGCAGGCCGTCGAGATCGGCATGGAGATCGAACTCGGATGGGCGCATAAGGCCATGCAAATCCCCCGCGCCGCCGAAGGCGACGAAACCCTCAAGAAAGCGGCGGGCAGCCAAGCCTGGGGCGAGCCTTTTGCCGGCCTCAAACGGCAAGCGGCGCTGGCAAGGCATAACCGCCCCACAGACGCGGCGGCGCTCTCCGTCGACCGCTTGATGGCCGACACCCACGCCGGCGTCGGCGCGTGGCTCGGCAAGATCGAAGCCATGCTGGGGGCGGCGGGGTCGCTCGAAGAATTCCGCGAAATGCTGCTCGCCGCTTTCCCGGAACTGGACGGAACAAGCGTGGTGGAAAAGCTCGCAACCGCCTTTTCCGCGCTTGACCTGCACGGGCGCGCGGAGATCGAGGCCCAAAAATGAGCCCCCACGCTCACATTCGTTCGCTGCCCCCCGAGGGGGCGTTTGCCTCCCTTGAGGCGGCTCGGCGGGAGGCAATGTGACCGGCATCCAGGGCGCGTTTGGGCAAAGTTTTGCCGAGCAGGCCGACTTCCTGCGCCGCAAGCTCAACCTGCCGACCGAACGGTGGGATGACATCAAGAAATCCGCGCACGACCGCGCTTTCATCGTGGCGGGGGCGCAAAAAGCCGATCTGATAAACGACCTGCACAGGGCTGTTGAAGACAAGATCAAGGCCGGGTTGGGCGTCGATGATTTCAGAAAGGATTTCCGCAACATCGTTGAGAAACACGGCTGGCACGGCTGGACGGGCGAAGGCACGAAAGCGGGCGAAGCATGGCGCACCCGCGTCATCTACGAGACAAACCTACGCACCAGCTACGCAGCAGGGCGTTACGCCCAACTCACCGACCCCGGCTTGCTGAAGCGCCGCCCGTACTGGCAGTACGTTCATTCCGGCGCGGAGCATGCCCGCAAAGAGCACAAGGCATGGGGCGACGCCCGCCTGACCCTGCCTCACGGCCACCCTTTCTGGGAGACCAACTACCCGCCGAACGGCTGGGGGTGCGGCTGCACCGTCCGCGCCGTCCCCGCGCCCGAAAAGGATGCCGCCACCGCCCCGCCAAAAGGGTGGGACGTGCCCGACCCGAAGACAGGCATGCCTCCCGGCATCGGCAAGGGGTGGGACTACGCGCCGGGGGCAAAGGGCGCAACGCCGCTCGCCTATCTCCTCGAACAGAAACTCTTCAAACTTGATGCCCGAATCGGCGCGGCAATGTGGGAGGCGCTTGCACCGGCAATAGATATGGAGCGTGAATTGCAGTGGTACGGGACGCTGGAGTCTTGGTTAAAAGACCCTGTTATTCGCGGAAGGTCTGCTGTTATCGGGGCGCTTTCCACTGAGACGATCAGCAAACTGACAGCAAGAAAACTTCCTATCCCGAAGACAGCGGAGATTGCCTTAGCCGACAGGCTCGTTGTCGGGAGGAAGCAAAAGCGGCACGAAGCGGCACAGAATGGCCTGACAGAGGAAGAGTGGCGGGCGTTGCCGCGTATCCTTGCGAACACGAAGCGCATTTACCATGACACCCGATCTGGAAATCTGATTTTTGTGGCGGACGGCTCGGATGCCCTCACGAAGATTGCCGTTGAGTTCAACCCGGCGCAACTCAAGAAAACGCCCCACAACCAGATCGACACGGCATTCAGGGTAAGCGCCGAGGACGTCGCCGCATCCATCAAGGGGGGCATATGGGAGGCGCTGTAGGAGGCTGGCGGTGCGGGGGATCGAACCCCATACATAGCGAGTGTTCAACTATCCTGTTTTCCGACTTTCCAGGCAGTCACCGCCAGATACTTGAAGTATAGGGCGTAGCACGGTAAATATCCATGCCAGACTTCACCATCGAATTTGATTCAGAGCGCATTCAAAGCCTCTTAAAAGCCCTGTCAAACGCCGTGTCTCCGGACGGTTTCGCCGACACCATGAAAGAGGTCGGCGAAGACATGCTGTACTCCACGCGCCAGCGCATGATCCAGGGCATCGCCCCGGACGGCTCGCAATGGGCACCGCTTTCCACCGTCACCCTTGCCATCCGGCGCGCGCGCGGGCGCAGCGGCTCCAAACCATTGATCGACACTGGGACGCTGAAAACCACCCTCAACGTCCGCATCCTGCCAGACGGCCTTGCCATTGGAACCAACCGCCAGGGCGCACACGCCCACCAGTTCGGCACGAACCGCGCTGGCCGGGGCAGGAAAGTGGCTATCCCTCCGCGCCCCTTCCTGGGCGTGTCCGACGAAGACATGGAAGCCATCGAGCGCACCATTGCGCGGGCGATTGAAGGGGGGATCGAATAAAAGAGACGGTGCGACCCCGGAAGGTGCAGCGAACACCAGCCGGGGCCACCGCCCGCAGAGATAGCTGCGTTTGGCCGAGGCACCGTGCTGTGCACACAGCGGCGCGGAGGCTACAGATGAACGCACAACATGAAAACAGTGGAAGTCCGATGCGGACAATGCAGTAAAAAACTGGCAGAGGCCGATTATCGGCACTTGGCCATCAAGTGCCCAAGGTGCGGCACGTTCAACGTACTGAAGGCCGAGAGCCGCCAACCTGAACGCCCAAGAGCGTCACCCCGAAAGGAGACGCTCCATGCCTCAAGCAGCAACGATCTTTAACAACCAGGAAGCCCCGCCCACGCCGACGCGCGAAGTCCAACGCTCCGCGCTGCGCTACTTCGGCGGCA
>WRJU01000192.1 GCA_009778425.1 Pseudomonadota bacterium | reverse complement strand
TCTCGGCGTATTTGCCATGCTCTACATCAGGGAACGCCGCCTGTTCGTTTTGCTCAAAAAAGACGAGGCGCTGGTAGCGATGTCCTCCGGTCGCAAGACCATCGATCTGGATGAGGCTTTCGCCCGCCACCGCGACGGCCTTGCCGCCGCGCTCGGTGCCAGCGCACCGCCACAAGACTGATCCCGGAGACTTTTTTATGGAACTGGCTTCTTCTTCCGCCCCCTGCCCCGCGCCATCTGCCGCCCCCATGAACTGGCTGGCACGGCGTAACGCGGGCGACTGGCTCTTTGCCATCGCCGTTGTCTTCGGCTTGGGGATTGCCTACTCGCGCTACGGCCAACTCATGGATGGCTACGAGATTGCCATCCTCCTTCTCCATGCCCCCCTTCTCATCACTCTCGGTTGGGCATGGCGGCCATTCCGTCTGTTCGCAAGCGTCGTGGCCGTGCTGGCGCTGGCCAGCATCTGGCTTTACCAGGGCGAACTCGCGCGCGCCGAACAGACTTTCTTTCTCAAATACCTGATTTCGAGCCAGACCGCGATTACCTGGATGAGCGTTTTCTTCTTTACCGCCACCGGCGCGTACTGGCTCGGACTTGTGTCGCGTTTCGATTTCGCCGGACGAACCGGCAGCGCCTTGACCTGGCTTGCGGCTGTCATGGGCACAACCGGGCTGTTCGTGCGCTGGTACGAGTCCTATCTGGTTCCGGATATCGGGCACATCCCCGTCAGCAACCTGTATGAAGTCTTCGTCTTCTTCAGCCTCGTCACCGCCCTGCTCTATCTTTTTTACGAAGGCCGCTACAACACCCGCAAGCTCGGGGCCTTCGTGCTGCCCGTGATTTCCATCGCCGTCATCTTCCTGCTCTGGTACTCGTTTACGCGCGAGGCTTACCAGATACAGCCTCTCGTCCCCGCCCTCCAGTCCTACTGGATGAAGATTCACGTCCCCGCCAATTTCATCGGTTACGGTGGCTTCACTATCGCCGCAACGGTCGGCATCGCCTACCTGCTCGTCTCCCGTGGCATGCTTACTGATCGTCTCCCCGAACCGCGCGTTCTCGAAGATGTCATGTATAGGGCCGTCGCAATCGGCTTTGCCTTCTTCACCATCGCCACCATTCTCGGCGCGCTCTGGGCAGCGGAAGCCTGGGGCAGCTACTGGTCCTGGGATCCGAAAGAAACCTGGGCGCTGATCGTCTGGATCAACTATGCGGCATGGCTGCACATGCGCCTGACCCGTAGCCTGCGCGGCGAGATACTGGCCTGGTGGGCTTTTGTCGGGTTGTTCGTCGTCACTTTCGCCTTTGTTGGCGTCAATATGTTCCTCTCCGGGCTGCACTCCTACGGCACCCTCTGAATCCAGCGCCCCACCCATGAACCAGGACGAACTCAAGAAAGCCGCCGCCCTCGCGGCACTGGAAGAAATCAGGGCATTTGCGCCGGGAGCCGTCATCGGCGTTGGCACAGGCTCCACCGTCAATCATTTCATCGACGCCCTGGCGGGCAGCGGCATCCTGATCCGGGGCGCGGTGTCCAGTTCGGAAGCCAGTGCGCAACGGTTGGCTGCGCACGGCATCCCGCTCATAGCCCTCGATGAAATCGGAGCCGGGGCGCTCCCCGTCTACGTCGACGGTGCGGATGAAATCGACCCCGGTTTCAACATGATAAAAGGCGGCGGCGGCGCGTTGACGCGCGAGAAAATCGTCGCCGCCGTGGCGCATCGCTTCATCTGCATTTGCGACGCCAGCAAAAAAGTAGCCGCCCTCGGGCGTTTTCCCCTGCCCGTCGAAGTCATCCCGATGGCGCGCAATCAGGTTGCCCATGAAATCGCCCGCCTCACCGGCGGCATTCCCCGCTGGCGCGAAGGCTTCGTGACCGACAACGGCAATCACATCCTTGATGTCTCCGGCCTCACCATCACTGATCCGCGCGCCCTCGAATCCGACCTGAACCAAATCGCCGGGGTCGTCACCAACGGCCTTTTCGCCCGCCGTGGCGCGGACGTGTTGTTGCTTGCCACTGCATCAGGCATCGAGCGGTGCGAGCGGGTGGGTTAAAGCTACCCGTTCTTTACCACAACATTCGGAAACTTGTGCGACATGTCGCGGGGGATGCCCGCGAGGGCGACGGCGGCCTTGAGGGCGATGTCCCGGTACATTTCGGCGATGCGGCTTCCGGGGTCGCTGGCCACAGAAGGCGCACCGGAATCGGCTTCTTCCCTTATCTTAATATCGAGCGGCAACGCGCCAAGGAAGGGGACGCCGTAGTCGTCGCAGATTTTTTGACCGCCGCCCGTGCCAAAAATGTGCTCCTCGCGGCCACAGCCCGAACAGATGTGGATGGACATGTTTTCGACCACGCCGAGGATGGGCACGTTGACCTTCTCGAACATCTTCAAACCTTTCCGGGCGTCGATGAGGGCGATGTCCTGCGGCGTGGTGACGATCACCGCGCCGGTCAGGGGGGCACTCTGAGCCAGGGTCAACTGGATGTCGCCCGTTCCCGGCGGCAGGTCGACCACCAGATAGTCGAGGTCGCGCCAGCGCGTCTCAGTCATCAACTGAGTCAGCGCCCTGGTCGCCAGCGGGCCGCGCCAGACCATCGGGGTATCGTCGTCGACGAGCAGGCCGACCGACATGACTTGCAGGCCGTGCGCCTCGACAGGCTCCATCGTTTTGCCATCGGTCGATTCCGGGCTGCGCGCGCCGATGCCGAGCATCTGCGGCAATGAAGGGCCGTAGATGTCCGCGTCGAGCATGCCGACAACAGCCCCTTCGGCTGCCAGTGCGAGTGCAAGGTTGACGGCTGTCGTGCTCTTGCCCACGCCGCCCTTGCCGGAAGCCACGGCGATGACGTTTTTCACCTCAGGCAGGAGTTTCACGCCGTTTTTGACTGCGCGCGCCACGACCCTGTCGCTGATTTCGATCTCTACCCGCTCCACGCCCGGCAAGCTGCGTACTGCGTCGGTAAGCAGGTTCCGGATCGACTCATGCCGACTGCGCGTCGGGTAGCCGGGTTCGACCTCGAAACGCACCGTCCCCTGCTCGACCGTCATCCCGCGAATACGACGGGTGGAAACAAAATCCTTGCCAGTACCGGGATCTGGCACGGATTGCAGGACATCATTGACGCTTTGCGCGGAAAGGGTAGCCGAATTTGGGGTCATCATTATTTCCTTGTTTGATCTGGACACAGTACGCGCCGGACGGCAGAGGGCGGATCATACCGGACGTGTTCTCTGAGTACCGGCTTGTCAGCGTTTTTCCCCGTTGCGGGCGGACGATCGACGCTCAAGCCACATGGCCAAGCCCTGCGCGTTGAGTTCCATATCCATTTTCAGCATCCTTTCGAGCCTCTTCCGGCTCGCGGCGGGCACTTCGGCAAGCAGATAACGCCCAAGGGCCGCACGGATGGCTTCCTTCCTGGCCTTTCCCGTTCCCGGCGCGGCCTCGGCCAGCGCGACGAAATCGTCGATCCTGCGCAGCACTTGTTCACCCAGGCCTTGCACACCGTCCACCCGGCTGAAATGGGTCAGGCACATCGCCTCGGGTTGAAGCGCGAGCAAGCGCCGGATCGAATCCTTCATCACCTCCGGGTCGAAATGCGTCGGGGTCGTAGCGGGAACGAGGAAGGGTTCCCCGGTTGGCATCGTCAGTTCGCGGTACGTCATACCGAAGGTGTCGCCGGTAAAACAGACGCGCGCGCGCTCGTCCCACAGGCAAAGATGGTGCTTGGCGTGACCGGGCGTATGCAGGCATTGCAGGGGCCGCCCCGCAAGGCTGAAAACCTGTCCATCAGCGGCCTCGATGACCCTGTTGGCCGGAACCGGAACCAGCTTGCCGTAGAGATAAAGGGTTTTTATCCAGCCATATACGGCCAGAGTGGAAGCATAAAGCCGACTGGGGTCGATCATGTGGCGCGCGCCATCCGGATGAACCACCAGCTTCGCGTTCGGCAAGCGAGCCATGTAGGCTCCCGACCCACCGGCGTGGTCGAGATGCACATGCGTAAGAAACACGTAATCCACAGCTTCCGGCGTCAGGCCGAGTTCGGCCAGTGCTGCGAGGAAACGCGGCAGCGAACGATTGTGGGCAGTATCGACAACCGCCACGCGCCCGCCCTCCACGATCAGATGCACGGCATCCAGACCGGGACGCACGAAACCGGAATCCACGGCATAAATGTTGTCGGGCCAGACAATCAATCTGTTTTGCATAATAATTCGCGGTAGTGGAAATTGGAAGGTTCGTGAGAATAAAACGCTTTTCCGGCATGGGCAAATTTTGTCAGTCCGGAAAACCGTCAGGCGGAGGGAAAGTCACGCGCGCGCACAAACCGCGCCCTTCCGTAGCCGGATGCAGATTCACGCGGGCGTGGTGCAATTGGGCAACCTCCTTGACAATAGCCAGCCCCAGGCCAAAACCGCCCTGTGTGTCATCCAGCCGCGCAAAGCGGGCGAATGCCTTTGCATGCAGGGCCTCCGGAATGCCCGGCCCATTATCCTCGACCTCCAGCCAGGCGTTCCCGCCTTCTTCCGTACCGCAGCGTACCGTGATGACGCCTCCCGAACCGGTATAACGAACGGCGTTATCCACCAGATTGGCCAGCATTTCCCGCAGAGACCATGCCACCCCCCATACCGGCGCGGGCGCAAGTTCAAAGCCCAGGTCGGTTCCGGCAAGCACGGCCTGGTCAATGAATTCCGAAGCCGCGTTCTCAATCAACTCTTCCAAAGCCATATGAGCCATCTCGACATTCCGGTTGGCATCCGGCGATGCACGGGCCAGCGCCAACATCTGCTTCGTGAGACGTGACAGCCGGATGACCGAAGCCTGCATGTCGCGCAAGCGCCGCAATATATCGCCCTGTTGCCCTTCGGTGGCAACGTCTATCTGCGTCTGTAGCGCGGCCAGGGGGGAACGCAACTGATGTGCCGCGCTGGAGATGAAATTCTGCTGCGCGATGCCCGCTACGCGCAGATTGGACATGAGGCGGTTCATCGCGCGTATCAGCGCATGAATTTCCCGTGGCGCGGCGCTCTCGTCGATGGGCCTCAGATCGTCGGGTTCGCGCGCCTTGATCTTCTGTCCAATACGCACCAGCGGCTGATATGCGTAATACATCCCGACAAAGACCACCAGCAGGGAAGTGACAATGAAAAGCAGGTTGCTGAACAGGGTAATGATCATGACCCTGGAAGCGGCAGCCTCGCGTTTATGCGTGCTCTCCGCGACGACGATGACCGCGCCACGCGGCGCGTGCGTATTGGGGGAGTAACGGTAAACGGCAACACGTATATCCTGTTTGTCGAGCACATCGAAACGAAAGTCCGGGTTGTCGTCGTCAGGGTCGAACTCTTCGATCAGAGAACTCATCCGCGCGTCCCCCGCTAGGAGCGCGCCATTCCCATCGAAGATGGCATAGTAGGTCTGATCCACCATATCGACGCGCAAAACAGCCTCGGCCTGAGTCGGCAGATCGAGGTCGCTATCGAGTACCGGCTCATGGTCGATGATGGCGGACAGGGCCAGTACCGTACTGTGCAGCGCCTGGTCGTAAGCCTCATTGGCAATGTGCAGGCCTTCGCGGTAATCCGTGACGATGCTCACGCCCAGCAAGGCCAGAAGCGGCACGAGCAGGAAGACGAGCAGACGAGCGCGTAGCGAGTAAGGACGGGGCGCGACATCTGGGCTGCGCATGTTCAGGGCCATTCCAGCCGGTATCCGATGCCCCGCACAGTACGGATCGTCGCGCCGGATTCAGAGAGCTTGTTGCGTAGGCGGGAGACGTAAATCTCGATGGCGTTGGGCGAAATCTCGCTATCCCAGTTCCCCAGACTCTCCGCGAGTTTCTGCTTGGAAACCACTCTGGGAGCCGCCAGCATGAGATGCTGGAGGACGTCCCATTCCCGACCCGTGAGTTCCAGCGGTGCGTCACAGAGCGATGCCGTGCGCAGGTTCAGATAAAGGCGCAGGGGGCCGAAAACAAGATCGGAACTGCCAACCGCCTGGCTACGCCGAACCAGCGCGCGGACACGGGCAAGAAGCTCTGGGAACAGGAAAGGCTTGACGAGGTAATCGTCCGCGCCGGTATCCAGCCCCTGCACACGATCTTCAAGCGCATCGCGCGCGGTCAGGATCAGCACAGGCAGGGCGACCTGGGCGCGCCGCAAACGGCGGATCAGTTCCAACCCATTCATGCCCGGCAGTTCGAGATCGACGATCAGCAGGTCGTAAGCGGTCAGTTCCAGGGCAGACTCCGCCGTGTCGGCGCGAACCAGATGATCGACAGAGATACCCGCGCGCGCAAACCCTTCCACCAGGGCGTTCGCAATGGGTACATCATCTTCTATCAGCAGTAAGCGCATCGGTCTATCGTTTTTCTGCGGTATGTGATTATGACATCATATCGACAGACTCTGGATGCACGCCGAGAACCACCCCGTCGCTTCGCGCCACGCCTCCAAGGAAAGGAATGGGGCAAAGCAAAAGCCCCCGAACGAATTCCTCATTCGGGGGCTTTGTCGAAACAATCTTCAAAGCCGGGGAATAACCCGCAACTTTTACGCTGCCGCAGGAACTTCCTCGCCGGGAGCAGCGGCCTCTTCCGGGCGGTCGAGCAGTTCGATATACGCCATCGGAGCATTGTCCCCATCGCGGAAACCGCACTTCAGGATGCGCAGGTAGCCTCCGGGACGGTTGGCATAGCGCGGCCCCAGTTCGTCGAAAATCTTGACGACGATGTCGCGGTCGCGCAGACGGTCGAACGCCAGACGACGATTGGCGACACTCGCCTTCTTGCCGAGCGTGATCAGGGGTTCGACGACCCGACGCAGTTCCTTCGCTTTGGGCAGGGTCGTCCTGATGACCTCGTGACGCAGCAGCGAGTTGGCCATGTTGCGGAACATGGCCTGACGATGGCTGCTCGTCCGGTTCAGCTTGCGAAGACCATTACGGTGACGCATATCAAATCCTCACTTATATCCAGCTTTGTTGCCTCAACCGAGCCTATCCAGCCCGGCCGGAGGCCAGTTTTCCAGTTTCATCCCCAAGGTCAGCCCACGGGAAGCCAACACTTCCTTGATTTCGTTGAGCGACTTGCGGCCCAGATTCGGCGTCTTGAGCAACTCGGTCTCAGTACGCTGGATCAGGTCGCCGATGTAGTAGATGTTTTCAGCCTTCAGGCAGTTGGCCGAACGCACCGTCAGTTCGAGATCATCGACCAGGCGCAGCAGCACCGGATCGACGACGACGTCGTTCTTGACAGGCTCATCGACACGGGTGTCCTTCAAATCAGCGAACACCGCGAGCTGATCCACCAACACACGGGCGGCGTAGCAGACTGCTTCTTCAGGGTCGACCGCGCCGTTGGTCTCGATGTCGATGACCAAGCGGTCAAGGTCGGTGCGCTGCTCGACGCGCGCGCTCTCTACCTGGTAGCTGACACGGCGCACCGGGCTGAACGAGGCATCGAGTACGATGCAGCCAATGGACTTGCTCTCGGCGCTGATCGGACGGGTATTGCCCGGCACGTAACCACGGCCTTCCTCGATCTTGATCTGCATGTCGAGTTTGCCACCCGGAGCCAGATGCGCAATGACATGCCCCGGATTGATGACTTCGACATTTTGATTGGTTTCGATGTCGCCAGCCGTCACCGGACCTTCCCCGCTCTTCGAGAGGTGCAGCGTCATCTCGCCCCGGTTATGGAGCTTGAAGACGACCCCCTTCAGATTGAGCAACAGGTCGACGATGTCTTCCCGCATGCCATCCAGGGTCGAATACTCGTGCAATACGCCTTCGATCGACACTTCCGTCGCTGCGTATCCCGGCAACGACGAAAGAAGGATGCGACGCAGCGCGTTTCCAAGGGTATGCCCGAATCCACGCTCGAATGGCTCCATCGTCACCTTGGCCTGAACCTGGGAAACGCTCTGGACGTCAATGATGCGTGGTTTCAACAGCTCATTGCTTTGCATCAACAATTACCTCGAAAACAATAACTCGCCTCCCGCATCAGCGGGAGTACAGTTCCACGACCAGACTTTCGTTGATCGTGGGTGGTAGTTCGTCGCGCGCCGGATAGGCTTTGAAAGTACCTTTTCCGGCCTTGACATCAACTTCTATCCAGGCAGGGAAACCACGCGATTCGCAGGCTTCGAGCGCGGCCTTCACCCGCAACGTACCGCGTACGTCTTCAACGAGTTGAACGACATCGCCCGGACGCACCAGATAGGACGGAATATTCACGCGCTTGCCATTGACCAGTACGCCGTTGTGACGAACCACCTGACGGGCTTCGGCACGCGAGCCTCCGAAGCCCATTCGATAGGCAACGGAATCCAGGCGACCTTCGAGCAGTTGCAGCAGGTTTTCGCCGGTCTGCCCACGACGACGGGCCGCTTCGGCATACACACGGCGGAACTGGCGTTCCAGTACGCCGTACAGACGGCGAATTTTCTGCTTTTCGCGCAGTTGTTCGCCATAGCCCGACAGGCGCTGGCCTGAACGCTGCCCATGCTGGCCGGGCGCGTAGGAACGGTGCTCAATCGCACACTTGTTGGTGAAACATCTTTCCGCCTTCAGGAACAGCTTTTCGCCTTCACGGCGGCACTGGCGGCATTTTGGGTCGAGGTTGCGAGCCACGGGTTACTCCTTGTCGTCAGATGCGCCGCTTCTTCGGCGGACGGCAACCGTTGTGCGGTATGGGGGTGATGTCGGTGATACTGGCGATGCGAATGCCCAAGGCGTTGAGCGCCCGGATGGCAGATTCGCGACCCGGCCCCGGCCCTTTGATGCGCACTTCGAGATTCTTGATGCCGCAGTCCTGAGCCACCTTGCCCGCAGCCTCGGCAGCCACCTGAGCGGCAAACGGGGTGCTCTTGCGCGAGCCTTTGAAGCCAGCCCCGCCGGAAGTTGCCCACGACAGCGCATTTCCCTGGCGATCGGTGATGGTGATGATGGTGTTGTTGAAGCTGGCATGAACGTGCGCGATGCCTTCCGCGACGTTCTTTTTGATCTTCTTGCGAACCTTGGTTGCAGTCTTGGCCATTGGTCAATTCCTGTTATTTCTTTCCGGCAACAGCCTTGCGCGGCCCCTTGCGGGTACGGGCATTCGTGCGGGTACGTTGCCCGCGAACCGGCAGGCCACGGCGATGACGGACGCCACGGTAACAACCCAGGTCCATCAGGCGCTTGACGCTCATGGTCACTTCGCGGCGCAAATCGCCTTCGACCACAAAACGCCCTACTTCCTCGCGCAGCTTTTCCATATCCGATTCGGTGAGGTCCTTGACCTTGACCGAACGCGCGATACCCGCAGCGTCGCAAATTTTCTGGGCGCGCGAACGACCGATCCCATAGATCGCGGTCAGCGCAATCTCGGCATGCTTGTGATTGGGGACATTGACCCCAGCAATACGAGCCATCCGTGTACCTCGTGAGCTTTCAAACGTGAAACGTTGAAGTGTAATTCAAAAAACAAAAATAATCAACCCTGACGCTGTTTGTGGCGCGGGTCGGCACAAATGACCCTGACCACGCCCTTGCGGCGGATGATCTTGCAATGGCGGCAAAGCCGCTTGACGGAAGCCTGAACTCTCATGATTGTTTGCTCCTGTTTCCTGAGTTCTCTTATCACTTTGTCCGGAATACGATCCGGCCCTTGGTGAGGTCGTAGGGAGTCAACTGGACAGTGACCTTGTCGCCCGGCAGGATGCGGATATAGTGCATACGCATCTTGCCGGAAATGTGCCCAAG
>WRJU01000191.1 GCA_009778425.1 Pseudomonadota bacterium | reverse complement strand
CCAGAAACGTCTTCCCCCCTCTCCCCCAGCCCCTCTCCCGCGAGGGGAGAGGGGGGCCAACTGAAACCCTACCGATCAAAGCCGGAATTTGACGTAAGAGCCGGGAGCGTCTTCCAGCACTTTCAGCACCCCTTTGGCCGGGTCGCGCGCGTCGACTTTGGTTTTGTCGTGCCCGATGGCCCACTCCTGCCAATTGACCCACCACGACCCCTCATGCTGCACCGCCCCGGAGAACCATTCGTCCGCAGTGGGTGCAAGTTTGGCGGCGGGGTTGATCCAGTAACCGTACTTGTTGGCGGCGGGCGGATTGACGATGCCGGCGATGTGGCCGGAACCGCCCAGTACAAAACGCACCGGTGCGGTAAAGCGAACCGCGCCCATGTAGGTGCTCTTCCACGGGGCGATGTGGTCTTCGATGGTGGAGATGAAGAAGCTCGGCACATTGATTTTGCCGAGGTCGAGCGGCACACCGTCGATCTCGATACCGCCCGGTTCTGCAAGCTTGTTTTCCATGTACATCTTGCGAAGGTAGAAGCTGTGCATCTTCGCGGGCAAACGGGTGGAGTCGGAATTCCAATACAGCAGATCGAACGGAAACGG
Organism: Pseudomonadota bacterium; assembly: GCA_009778425.1. GTDB lineage: Bacteria > Pseudomonadota > Gammaproteobacteria > Burkholderiales > Rhodocyclaceae > WRNU01. Next base: position 9,151 of record WRJU01000191.1, on the reverse strand, counting down.
GTTTTTGCCCATCAGGTAGTTATTGACGACAAACGACCAGACGAGATCGTTGGCGCGCAGCATGTTGAAAGTCCCCGACATTTCGGAGCCATCGAGGAAACCGCGCATGAACATCTTCTTTTCGAGATTGCTGACCTGGCCTTCGTCGATAAACACGCCCAATTCGCCCGGTTCGGAAAAATCGGTGAGCGTGGTAAGGAAGGTCGCCGAGGCGATGCGTTTTTGCTTCTTGCCCGCAAGATAGGCCAGCGCGGTAGCCAGCAATGTGCCGCCAAGGCAATAACCCACGGCGTTGACATCTTTTTCCCCGGTCTGCTTCTCGATGGCGTCGAGCGCAGCAAAAAGACCTTCCTTCATGTAGGACTCGAATGTTTTTTCCGCCAGCCGTTCGTCCGGGTTGACCCAGGAAATGACGAATACGGTCTGGCCCTGGTCGACGAGCCATTTGATGAAGGAATTTTTCTCACGCAGATCGAGGATGTAAAACTTGTTGATCCAGGGGGGCACGACGAGCACCGGGCGCTTGAAGACCTTTTCCGTACTAGGCTGGTACTGGATCAACTGCATCATGTCGGTCTGGAAAACGATCTTTCCCGGCGTGGTGGCGACGTTCTTGCCCAGTTCAAAGGCCGAGGTGTCCGTCATGCGAACCCGTAGGCTGCCGTTGCCATCCTCGATGTCGCGCAGGAGGTTGTTCAGCCCCTTGATGAGGTTCTGTCCGTTGCAGCGCACGGTTTCCCGGAAGACTTCCGGGTTGGTGAGGGCAAAATTGGAAGGGGAAAGCGCGTCGATGTATTGGCGGGTGTAGAAACCGACTTTCCTGGCCGTCTGTTCATCCAGCCCTTCGACACTGTTGACGGTTTCGCGGATGTGGCGCGCGGTGATGAGGTAGGACTGCTTGATGAAATCGAACATGAAGTGTTCGTGCCATTGTTCATCACGGAAGCGTTTGTCGCTATGCGAGGGAGAAGCTACCGGCGCGGCCTGCATGCCCGCGAAGCGCAGCATGGATTGCTGCCACAGGGTGAAATAGTCCCACACCAGGCTCATTTGTGCCTGCGCAAGTTTGTAGGGGTTGGACAGCAAGCGGGCCATCATGTCCATGAACGCCTGGGCAATGCCCAGTTCGTCTGACGGGGCCCGGACGCCTTTCTGGAGCTGATGCTGAATGTGTTCGCCAATCAGGTGCGAAGCCCGACGGGCGACTTCGGCGTAAGTGCTGGCGATTTCTTCTGGGCTGGGGCATTCACAATCGTTTTGTTCTACGGCAACACTCATGGCAAATCGACTCCTGGCGGTCTTATGATGAAAAGATGAAAAAATGTACCCTTCATTACCTGCACCTCCTACGGATTCAGGCGGGAAAAAGCCTCGACGACTTCAGACGGAGCCTGAACGAGTTCTATCAGGACTCCTTCTGCACCAATGGGAAACTCATCGTTGCCCTTGGGGTGCAGAAAGGTGATGTCGTAACCCGCCGCGCCCTTGCGGATGCCGCCGGGAGCGAAACGAACGCCCTGAGCGGAAAGCCACTCGACCGCGCGCGGCAGGTCATCGACCCACAGGCCGACATGGTTCAGCGGCGTGGCATGGACGGCGGGTTTTTTCTCCGGGTCGACCGGCTGCATCAGGTCAACTTCGACCTTGAACGGGCCGCTGCCCATCGCGCAGATGTCTTCGTCCACGTTTTCGCGTTCGGACACGAAGTTGCCCGTCACATCGAGTCCGAGCATATCGACCCACAGGGTACGCAATTTTTGTTTGTCCGTGCCTCCAATGGCGATTTGCTGGATACCAAGTATCTTGAATGGGCGGCGGGGCATATCGGGCTGGCTCCTGATGAGAGAGTGAGCGAAGGGAAACATTTTATTTTAGCGTTTTATCACCATTATGACGGTAGTGGTTTACGCCTAACTGCTTAGGTATGCCTTCCTCCCCGGAGGCATTTGTTGGCTTTGACGGCAGAAGTGCGCCCATGAAAGGGGAAATCAGGGGGAAACCCCCCTGTTTCACACGCAAAAGGGCGCAGGCCGACCTTATTGTGCTGCTTGGGCTATCCAAAACACTCCCGTGCCGAAAACTCTCACGTTGTTCAGAGAATCCTTAACGGATGTTCAGTCTGCCCACCTAATCCCTTCACTCGCCGCCCGTTCTTCCCCCCACTTCATCCGCGCCTGCCGCGCTTCTTCAAAAAGCTGCTCCAGCCGTTGGCCGTTGCCGGAGAGCAGCAGGGAGCGGATGAGGGCAAGCTCGCCAAGGTATTGGTCGAGTTCGCCCACGAGCGTCTGACGGTTGGCAAGGCAGATGTCGCGCCACATTTCGGGATGGCTGGCGGCGATGCGGGTGAAATCGCGGAAGCCGCTGGCCGCATGGGAAAACAACAGCTCGGCGTTGGCGCGTCCGGCGAGGTCATGGACCAGCCCGAAGGCCAACAGGTGCGGCAGGTGGCTGACGGCGGCAAATACACGGTCGTGATCCTGGGGGGGCATGTCGACGACCGACGCACCGCAGGCTTGCCACGCTTTTCTTACCATCTCAACGGCAGCGGGATCGTTTTCCGGCAGCGGGGTCACGACCGTGCGCTTCCCCCGGAAGAGTGTGGCGCTGGCGGCTTCTACGCCGCTTTTCTCGGCTCCGGCAATGGGATGCGCGGGGATGACTCGCGACAGGTGGGCGTCGAGGCGGTGATAAACGGAGGCCATGACAACGTGCTTGGTGCTTCCAGCGTCGGTGACGACGGTCGGCGCTCGCAGGTGAGGGGCCATCGCTTCCATGACCGCGTCGGTCTGGCCCACCGGCATTGCCAGCAGGACGAAATCGGCTCCATCGAGCGCCGAAGCCCAATCGAGGGCAATTTCGTCGATCACGCCAAGCGCCTTGGCACGTCCGAGCGATTCCCGCGAACGCCCGATGCCGACCACATGCCCCACTTCTTTCCTGTTGCGCAGGGCGAGCGCAAAGGACCCCCCGATAAGCCCGACGCCGCACACTACCAGTTTGCCGATCAAGGCCATGACCACCCCTCCCCTGTTTTTCTCATTTTTCTCCCTTTTGAGTCACCCCTGCCTGAAGGCAGGGGATTCCTCGATACAGTTTTGGTGAGCCTTCGGCTCCCAGTTACGCTTTGTCTCGCTTGACTCCGCCATAAATGGCGGAGATTGCGCGAGACACGTATTCAGGCCAAGGCCTGCCGCAATGCCGCGATGAAGCGCGCGTTTTCTTCCGGCAAACCAATGGAGACGCGCAACCATTCCGGCATGCCGTAACCGGCGATGGGGCGCACGATAACCCCCTGCGCAAGCAGGGATTGGTCGATTCGGGCGGCATCGCCGACCCGGACGGTGACGAAATTGCCGAAGGAAGGTATCCATTCCAGTCCCAATTCGGCAAAGGCCACCGTCAATTGAGCCATGCCCTGGCGGTTGTTTTCGGCAACGGCTTCGACAAAATTCTGGTCTTCGAGCGCGACCACGGCGGCGGCCTGCGCCACAGTGGAAGCATTGAAGGGTTGCCGCACCCGGTTCATGAGATCGGCGACTTCCGGATGCGCGACACCATACCCGAGGCGCAACCCCGCCAGCCCGTAAGCCTTGCAGAGTGTGCGGGAAACCAGCAGGTTGGAAAAACGCGCCACCCAGGCGATAGAGTCGTAGCGCGCCTCAGCCGGCAAAAATTCGGTATACGCCTCATCGAGCACCACCAGCACATCCTGCGGCACGCGGGTGATGAAGGCTTCGATTTCGTTGCCCGGCAGGAAAGTCCCCGTGGGATTGTTGGGATTGGCGATGAAGACGATACGGGTGGTCTTGTCGATGGCTGAGAGCATCGCGTCGAGGTCATGGCCGTAGTTTCTGGCCGGAACCTGGATGCAGCGCGCGCCGCGCGCAATCGTCGCCAGGGGATAGACTGCGAATGAATATTGGGCAAAAACCGCCGACGCGCCGGGCGAAAGAAACGCCTGAGTGGCGATTTCGAGCACATCGTTGGAACCGTTTCCAATCACCAGTTGCGCCATATCCACGCCGTATTTCCGAGCCAGCGCCGCCTTGAGCGCGAAGGCGTTGCCGTCCGGGTAGCGAGCGGCGTCTTCCAGCGCGGCAATCGCCGCCGCCCTGGCTTTCGGACTCATCCCAAACGGATTTTCATTGGACGCGAGCTTGACGATTTCCGATTCGGGGATGCCGGTTTCGCGCGCCAGTTCGGAAACGGGCTTGCCCGGCTGGTATGGCGACAGGGAACGGACATAGGCAGGGGCGCAGTTTGCGATGCAGACACTCATTGGTTGGGTTCCTGGTTGTTTGAGTTCGGCGTTCATCAGGCAGCGGGATACGATCCCAATATCTTGAGGAAACCGGCCCGCTCCCCCAACTCCACGAGCGCAGCCGCCACCGGCGCGTCGTCCCGATGGCCGATGAGGTCGATATAGAACACATATTCCCACATTCCGCCGGGCGCGGGGCGCGATTGCAGGCGCGACATGTCGACGCCGTGACGCGCAAGGGGCTCCAGCAAGTCGAACACGGCTCCCGGACGATTGGGGGCGGAGCACACTAGCGAGGTTTTGTCCTGACCGGAAGGGTTGACGCCGTGATGGGATATGACGAGAAAGCGGGTCGAATTGCCGGGGTCGTCTTCGATATTCGTGGCGAGTTTGCCGAGCCCGTAAAGTTCCGCCGCCGCCTCCCCGGCAATGGCGCAGGATTCCGGGTCTTCCGCTGCCATGCGCGCCGCTTCGGCATTGCTCGCCACCGGCACCCTCGGCAAGCGGGCGAGGTTGCCATTGAGCCATTCATGGCATTGGGCCAGCGATTGCGCATGCGAATAAAGCCTGCGCAGCACACCGATTTCCGGGGCTTTCGAGAGCAGATGATGATGAATGCGCAAGCGCACTTCGCCGCAAAGCTGGAGCGAATGCGCGAGCAACAGGTCGAGCGTACTGCCGACCGCGCCCTCGCTCGAATTCTCGACCGGCACGACGCCGTAGTGCGCGTGTTTCGATTCCACAGCGCGAAAAACTTCGTCGATGGAGGCTTGCGGCAGGAAGGTCGGCGCGGAACCGAAATGGCGGCGGCTGGCGCTCTCGGAGAACGTCCCCGCCGGGCCGAGATAGGCCACTTTGAGCGGCAGTTCCAGCGCGAGGCAAGCCGACATCACTTCACGGAAAATCTGCCGTACCGCGCCTTCAGGGAGAGGGCCGGGGTTAAGTTCGGCAATCCGGCGCAGGACCTGCGCCTCGCGCTCGGGACGGTACGGGAAACCCGCCTCGCCATGACGCGATTTGATTTTGCCGACTTCCTGCGCACAGCGGGCGCGGCGGTTCAGGAGATCGAGCATCTGATGGTCGATGCTGTCGATTTCCGCGCGCAAGCCGGAAAGTTCGGTATGTAGAGTTGAATTCATGGTGACGGTGTTAAAAGCATAAGTATAATTGCCGTTTGCTTCCAATCTACAATCTATAGAGATTCTCCATGTTCTCCACACAAAACACGCTCGCCAAGACCGACCCTGAATTGTGGGCCGTCGTACAGGCCGAAAACCGCCGTCAGGAAGACCACATCGAACTGATCGCTTCCGAAAACTACGTCTCCCACGCGGTCATGGAGGCGCAGGGGTCGCAACTCACCAACAAATATGCAGAGGGTTATCCCGGCAAGCGTTATTACGGCGGTTGCGAGCATGTCGACGTGGTTGAGCAGATCGCCATCGACCGGCTGAAGGCGCTTTTCGGCGCACAAGCCGCCAATGTGCAGCCGAACTCCGGTTCGCAAGCCAATCAGGCGGTACTGATGGCCTTTGCCAAACCGGGCGACACCATCATGGGCATGAGTCTGGCCGAAGGCGGGCACCTCACCCACGGCATGCCGCTCAACATGTCCGGCAAATGGTTCAACGTCGTCGCCTACGGGCTTGACGCAAAGGAAGCCATCGACTACGCGGCAATGGAAGCGCTGGCACATCAACACAAACCGAAGATCATCATCGCGGGCGCGTCCGCCTATTCGCTGAAAATCGACTGGGCGCGCTTTGCGAAGGTGGCGAAGGAAATCGGCGCGATTTTCTGGGTAGATATGGCGCATTACGCCGGGCTTGTCGCCGCCGGGTTCTATCCCAACCCTGTGCCGCATGCCGACGTAGTGACCACCACCACCCATAAAACCCTGCGCGGCCCGCGCGGCGGCGCAATCCTGATGCGCGCCGAGCACGAAAAGGCCATCAATTCCGCAGTTTTCCCCGGCCTGCAAGGCGGCCCGCTGATGCACGTCATCGCCGCCAAGGCGGCATGTTTCAAGGAAGCGGCCACGCCCGCGTTCCGTCACTACCAGGAACAGGTCATTGCCAACGCCCGCGTCATGGCGCGCGTACTCAGTGCAGAACGGGGCTTGCGCATCGTCTCGGGTCGGACGGAGAGTCACGTTTTCCTCGTCGACCTTCGCGCGAAAAACATCACCGGCAAGGCTGCCGAAGCGGTATTGGGTCAGGCGCACATCACCGTCAACAAAAACGCCATTCCGAAAGACCCGCAAACCCCGTTCGTCACCTCGGGCATCCGCATCGGCTCGCCTGCGATGACTACGCGCGGCTTTACCGAGATCGAAGCGGAAAAAACCGCCCACTTGCTTGCCGATGTGCTCGACGCGCCAGAGGACGAAACGGTCATCAAAAGAGTGCGCACAGAGGTCGCGGCGCTCTGCGCGCGTTTCCCGGTGTATGGCAAATAGGTTTTCTGCCCGTTTGCGCAGTGAAATGCCGTGAAATGCCCGTTTTGCGGTGATCCCAACACCCAGGTCACCGACTCCCGCGAAAACGACGACGGCGACATCGTGCGCCGTCGCCGTCGTTGCCCGCGTTGCGACAAACGTTTCACCACCTACGAGCGCATCGACCTCAAGATGCCGCACATCGTCAAGCGCAACGGCAACCGCAGCGAATACGAACGCGACAAGCTCCTCGCCAGCATGCAGTTGGCCCTACGCAAGCGACCGGTGACGACCGAGTTGCTTGAGGCTGCCGTCGACCGCATCGAGGCGAAGTTGCTCGCTGTCGGCGAAACCGAAATTCCGAGCGCCCAGGTTGGCGACCTGGTGATGAAAGAGCTCAAGAAACTCGACAAGGTCGCCTACATCCGCTTTGCCTCGGTCTATCGCAACTTTGCCGACGCCGACGATTTTTCCAGCCTCGTCCGCGAAGTGCAGCCGCAGCCCCGCCCTCGCCGCCGCGAAACCGATTTGCCCGACACGCCGGAACATGAGCTTTTCGACGGCTGACCGCGATGCGATGGCGCGCGCGCTCGCGCTCGCCGAACAGGGACTCGCCACGACCACGCCCAACCCACGGGTAGGCTGCGTAATCGTGCGTGACGGCGCAATCGTCGGCGAAGGCTGGCATCATCGCGCGGGCGAACCGCATGCCGAAATACTGGCCTTGGCCGCTGCCTTTGAGCCCACGCGCAGCGCGACAGCCTACGTCACGCTGGAGCCGTGTTCCCATTTTGGCCGTACCCCGCCCTGCGCCGACGCCCTCATCGCCGCAGGCTTGTCGCGCGTCGTCGTTGCGATGGAAGACCCCAATCCCCAAGTAGCCGGACGAGGGCTGGACAAGTTGCGTGCCGCAGGTATCGAGGTCGACTGCGGCCTTCTCGCCGACGAAGCGCGAGAACTCAACATCGGATTCATCTCGCGCATGACGCGCAATCGTCCCTGGCTGCGGCTCAAGGTTGCCGCCACCCTCGACGGCAAAACCGCGCTGGAAAATGGTGTCAGCCAATGGATCACCGGGCCGGAAGCCCGCGCAGACGGCCACCGCTGGCGCGCGCGCGCCTGTGCCATCCTCACCGGCATCGGGACCGTCAAGGCCGACGACCCGCAACTCACCGTCCGCGACCATCCCTGCGAACGCCAACCCCTGCGTATCCTCCTCGACCCCCGTTTGGAAGTCGCCCCTGCCGCCCGCATCCTTCAGGGCGCGCCCACGCTCATCGTCACCGCTGCCGACAACGACGAAGCCCGCGCCCAACAACTCACCGCGTCCGGCCACCGCATCCTTCCCCTGCCCTCACCGGATGGGCGCGTCGATCTCCACGCTCTGATGCGTGAACTGGCAAAGCTCGAACTCAACGAAATCCATGTGGAAGCCGGAGCCACCCTCAACGGCGCATTGCTTGCCGCCGGATATGTAGATGAGCTTCTGCTTTACCTCGCGCCCCTGGCCGTCGGCAATGCCGCGCGCGGAATTTTCAAGCTCCCGGCCCTCACCGCGCTCGATGAGGCGGTGAGGTTTGAGATTCGGGAGTGTGTGAGGGTGGGTGGGGATTTGCGGGTGGTTGCGCGGAATACCATAGGCAATTCAAAGTAGGCGAAAGTATTTGCTCTTCCCCCTCACCAAGTATCCGAATTCGATCCTCTATTCACTCTGTCCAGTATTTCTGGGCCATTCTTAAGTAAGAGTGGTTTGATTTCGTCCATCTGATCCTGATACTCAACCGGCTCACTATATGAACGAATACGACCACGGGCAGGATAAACAATAAGGATATCTGTGTAGGTTATTTTAAATCTATTATCTTTGGCCTCGAAACGCATTGTGAAGGGCGCTCTTCTACACTTCCCAGACTGGGCTTCATAACTACTCCTGCATAGGTTAAGTGCACGTTTCACAATGAGTGTTCCATCCTGTCGATTTTCGTAATCGAGCGATTTCGCCGACTCGAATTTTTCGACTATCCACAGTACGGTTGCACCATATATCTGCGCTTGTGCATGACCCGGCGCCTCGATGACTTGGGTAATAACTCGATCTTCCTCTGCCAGCCGCACTCTTGGTTCCATAGAGAAGCATCCTGCAACACTCAACACAATAGCGATAGCAACAAAGTTTCTCATTTAATCCCTCCGTCATTGACGAAATATAGAAAACAGGATTTGAGAATATCCTGATATGGGATATTCTCAAATAAGTCTTACCGTGTGTCAACATGAGTTACACATGGTCATCCTCTCAATCACTCTTGCGCGAAAAGCTGCGGGAAATGCGTATGCGTTCAGGCTTTACGCAAGTGCAACTCGCGCAGCATCTCGGTAAACCTCAGAGCTATGTAAGCAAAGTTGAAACCGGCGAGAGAAGATTGGACTTCCTGGAAACTCGGGATTATTGC
>WRJU01000190.1 GCA_009778425.1 Pseudomonadota bacterium | reverse complement strand
CCAGCCACGAAGACCTGTCCGCCTGGCTCGCCGAATTCAGCCGCCGCGCCAGACCAGCAAGCCAGCGGCGGCTGCTCGCCGCTTGGCGGCGCTATTATCGATACCTGCTGCTCAACGGGCGCATCACCGAAGACCCGACGCTGAAACTCGACCCGCCCCTGCCCACGACCCGATTCCCGCGCACCCTCTCCGAGTCCCAGGTGGAAGCCCTCCTGGCCGCGCCCGATACCGACACCGCGCTCGGACTGCGCGACCGCTGCATGATCGAAGTCATGTACGCCAGCGGGCTGCGCGTTTCGGAACTGACCGGGCTCAAGATTTTCGCGCTCGATACTCTCGATGGCGCCGTGCGCGTCCTCGGAAAAGGCAGCAAGGAACGCCTCGTGCCACTGGGCGAAATCGCCGCCGACTGGGTACGGCGCTACCTCTCCACCGCGCGGGGGCAATTGCTGAACGGGCGCGTTTGCGACGAATTGTTTGTCTCCCGCCTGGGCAGCGCCATGACCCGGCAAAGATTCTGGTCCATCATCAAACAACATGCCATTTCTGCCGGTATTGCCACGCGATTGATTTCCCCCCACACCCTGCGCCACGCATTCGCGACTCATCTGCTCAATCATGGCGCTGACTTGCGTGTTGTACAAATGCTACTCGGCCACGCCGATATTTCGACCACTCAGGTCTATACCCATATAGCCCGCGAACGGCTCAAGCTACTGCATCAACGCCATCATCCACGCAGCCAAAAAAATTGATAAAAAGCAAAAAATTACCGCTTGTTCCCATTTCCCGTTTTTCCCCGCCAACATCAAATTCTTCTGTTTGAGTACCCCTTATGAACAAAAACCATGAACACAAAATGGGAATTTTGACATGCAAACCAATGTTATAAGACATCTTTTCTTTGCCTGTGGACGCCCGAATAATCTCTGGAGATGGATTACATAGAAAAAATTGGAAAAAAGTTTTGCTTTTACAAATCAACGCTGGCAGAATGTATACTATCTGCACTGCTTTTGCTGGCTCTGCTGTGTTCGTAGTTTGGAACACGGCATTTATTGTGTGTCTATAACGTCGTTACCGTGACGTTTTCCCACATGTAACATTAATTTTAGAAACTCATGGAGAGCACAGAATGATCGACCTCGAAACCATGCCCCTGCCTGAACTGCGCACTTTGCGAGCTCAAATCGAAGCGGAAATCCGTCGGCGCGGTTCTGCCACCCAGCGCCTGATCAAACGCGTGCAAAAACTGGCTGCTGATCAAGGCTTATCCCTCAACGAACTGTTCACTGTCGCGGGTGGCTCAGACGAAATCCCAACGGTTTCCCGCTCCGGCACTGCGATCAAGTACCGTAATCCGGTCAATCCCGCCCAAGGCTGGACAGGGCATGGCCGTAAACCAGGCTGGGTGATTGACTATCTCGCCAATGGCGGCTCACTGGATAAACTCGCAGTCTGAGCACAGAGCGAACATAATCTCCGCTATTACATAGCGGGACAGCATAAGAATACGCCTCCACAATTAAAAAACCCGGCTTGTCCGGGTTTTTTGCCTCTCATATCAACCTTCAACATATTGATTTCCGCCTTATCATGGCTGCCGCTCCAACCTGGCTCTAGCCGGACATTGCGGCGGCAATAGTGTTCTGTTCGCCACGTTGTATATATGCGCCAACTCTACGCGTCCCTTTCAACACCCCAGGCTTTGAGACCCATACTTTGACCCAGGGCGCGGAAAACCGCACACATAACAGATCGGCGACAAATTCCCCCAGAGCCTCAATCAGATTGAAATGCCGTTCCGCAAGTTCCGCACGGATGACATTAATCACTTCCGCATAGTCAATGCTATCGGTAATATCATCATGGATGGCTGCAGCCTCCGGAATACCAAAGTTCAGATCGAATTCAACAACCTGAACAGCGACGCGTTCACGAGCATATATCCCAACCCAGGCATCGACACGCAGACCTTCGATAAAGATGAAACTCATTGCAGTTACCAATAAACCAGTAAATTGTTACGATTCTAACTGTCCGCGCCCCGGTGTGCGCAACCTACGGAGAAACGATGGCCTTCATCCCCCACGCGCTACTGCTCATTGGAGCCTATCTCGTCGGTTCTATTCCCTTCGCCATTGTTTCGAGCCGTGTATTCGGGCTTAGCGACCCACGCAGTTACGGCTCCGGCAACCCCGGAGCCACCAACGTATTGCGTAGCGGCAGCAAGGCTGCTGCCGCGCTGACACTACTGGGAGACTGCCTGAAAGGCTGGCTGGTGGTATGGGCCGCACAGGCGCTCGGCTTCGATACCGCGACCGCCGCGCTTGCGGGGCTGGCGGCCTTCATCGGCCATGTATTCAGCGTCTTCCTGCGCTTCAAGGGGGGTAAAGGGGTTGCCACGGCGCTCGGCGTAATAGCAGGACTCGATCTGCACGTTGCGCTTAGCTGCCTCGGTGTCTGGCTGTTGGTCGTCCTGATCAGCCGTTATTCATCTGCCGCCGCGCTCGCGGCGGCACTTGTCGCGCCGATCGTCGCCCATTTCGTCTCCTCCGGCAACGCGGCAATCACGCTGGTCATTCTGACCATCAGCGCAATCCTTATCTGGCGCCATACCGCCAATATCCGCCGCCTGTTGGCCGGAACCGAAGAAAAAATAGGCGGGCGTAAAAATCCGGAGCATGAAGAGTAGCCCTCTCCCGCAAGAGGGAGAGGAAAACCTAGCCTGCCGGACGGACGAGTTCGGCCAGAGGCCAGCGCGGACGCACCTGCACCGTTGGATCAGCAGACGGGCGCTCCCCGCGCATCAAGCGTTGCGCCCCCGCAAACGCAATCATCACGCCGTTATCGGTACATAACTCTGGAGCCGGGTAATGCACACGCGCGCCGACTCTGGCGGCTGCGGCATTGAGTCCGGTACGCAAGGCATGGTTGGCCCCTACCCCCCCGGCCACCACCAAGGCGCGCATTTCCGTGCGTTCCAGCGCGCCCATCGCCTTGGCCGTCAGTACATCCACCACAGCCTGTTGAAAATCGGCCGCCAGATCGGCCTGATGCTCCGGACGCCAATCCGGCGACGAGATCACATTGAGTACCGCCGTTTTCAGGCCGCTGAAACTGAAATCGAAATCGCCGGAGCGCAGCATCGGTCGCGGCAGTTTAAACCGCCCTGCCTCGCCATGCGCAGCGAGCGCGGCCAGTTGCGGCCCGCCCGGATAACCGAGGCCGAGAATCTTGGCCGTCTTGTCGAACGCTTCCCCGGCGGCATCGTCGAGCGTCTCCCCAAGCAATTCGTAATCGCCTACATCGGCAACCCGCATCAACTGGGTATGTCCGCCCGACACCAGGAGCGCGACGAATGGAAACGCCGGAGGGTCATCGGAGAGCAGAGGCGAAAGGAGATGCCCTTCGAGATGATGAATGGGCAAAGCCGGAATCCCGGCGGCCATCGCCATCGCCTCGGCTACGCTCGCCCCGACCAGCAGCGCGCCAGCCAGCCCCGGCCCTGCGGTATAAGCAATTGCGTCGAGATCGGTCACGCCCAACCCGGCTTCGCGCAGGGTCTGGCGAATAAGAATCGGCAACAAGCGGATATGGTCGCGCGAAGCCAGTTCGGGAACAACACCGCCATACACCGCATGGAGATCGACCTGCGTATGCAGCGCCTGCGCGAGCACGCCGCACCGGCTATCGAAGACGGCAACCCCAGTCTCATCACACGAAGATTCGATTCCCAATACTTTCATGACTTGCGTCCCTGTCACACTCCACACAGCCAACATGAGTCAGATTTTACCTGCCAAAGCGCCATTTCTCATACGAGAGCCTTGCTATCCGCCAAGGAGCAACGTATACTTAACGCTTTACCCTCAAGCTAAGCCGAGGAAACAAGTAATGCCGGGTATCCGCGTCAAAGAAAACGAGCCGTTTGAAGTCGCCATCCGTCGCTTCAAGCGCACCATTGAAAAAACAGGTGTGCTCACCGAACTGCGCGCGCGCGAGTTTTACGAAAAACCGACCGCCGAGCGCAAGCGCAAGCTCGCCGCTGCAGTCAAGCGCAACCACAAGCGCCTGCGCAGCCAGATGCTGCCGCCCAAGCTGTACTGAACCTGTTTTTTCCAATTCCAGGCGGCATCCGCCGCCCGCAACTGGACACCGCCGGGTGAGGATCTATTGAGGACTCCCCGGCGCGCTGCTTTTGGCGACCGATGATTCCACAGTCCTTCATCCAGGATTTGCTCGCCCGAGTCGATATCGTCGACGTCATCGAACGCTATCTGCCGCTCAAAAAAGGCGGAGTCAATTACTTCGCCTGCTGCCCCTTCCACTCGGAAAAATCCGCTTCCTTCTCGATCAGCCCAAGCAAGCAGTTCTATCACTGCTTCGGCTGCGGCGCACACGGCAGCGCCATCGGTTTTCTCATGCAGTACAACGGGCTGACCTACGTCGAGGCCATCCGGGAACTCGCGCGGGAGGCCGGGATACAGGTTCCCGACGACGGGCGCAACGTCCGGCAAGCGGACGGCAGCCTGGATCGCCTCGTCGAAATCATGGCCACTGCCGCGAAATTCTACCGCGATGCGCTCGCCCGCTCGCCCGCTGCCAACGCTTACCTGCGCAAACGCGGTCTCTCACCAGAGATTGCCGCGCGCTTCAGCATCGGCCTCGCCCCCGACGCGCAAACCTCGCTGCAACAGGCTTTTCCCGACTACCGGGACAAACTCCTGAACACGGCTGGGCTGGTCATCGACAACGACCAGGGGCGGCGCTACGACCGCTTCCGCAACCGGATCATCTTCCCGATTCACGACCGCCGTGGGCGCGTCATCGCCTTCGGCGGTCGGATACTTGAGAACGGCGAACCCAAATACCTGAACTCGCCTGAAACCCCCCTCTTCGAGAAAGGCCGCGAGCTTTACGGATTTTTTCTTGCACAGAAAGCGATTCGCGCCGACGGTTTCGCTCTCGTGGTCGAAGGTTACATGGACGTCGTCGCGCTGGCTCAGTTCGGCATGGAAAACGCGGTCGCCACCCTCGGAACCGCAACCACCCCGCACCACATCCAGACCCTGTTGCGCCAAACCAACCGCGTCGTGTTCTGTTTCGACGGCGATGAAGCCGGGCGGCTCGCTGCCTGGCGGGCGCTCGAAAACGCGCTCAGCGCGCTGCGCGACGATGTCACCCTTGCCTTCCTGTTCCTGCCACCCGAGCACGACCCCGACACTTTCATCCGTGAAAAGGGGGTGGATGCCATGCGTCAGGCTGCCGCAAACGCCACCCCGCTCGCCTCCTTCCTGTTCGACACCCTCAGGCAGCGTTGCGACACCGCGAGCGCCGAAGGCCGCGCCCGCCTGGTTTTCGAAGCCAAACCGCTCATCGCCCGCATTCCGGAAGCTGCTGCGGTTCTGCGCCTGCAATTGGTCAAAACCATTGCCGGCGCAAGCCGTTTGACCCAGAGCGAAACCGAACAGGCCCTCGGCATCCTGCCCACACGACACCAGGATGCCAACCCCGCCGCCAACGTGGCAAACACCGGTTACGGCTCACGGCAAACCCCTCCTGTGCGCCGCCCGCCGCCTTCGGCCATCTCCACCCTGCTGCGGCTCGTCCTCCAGCACCCAGCGCTGGCCGCGAGGCTGCCGATCAATCTGATCCCGGACAATACCGACGAAGGGCGTGCCCTGATCGCGATCATCGACCTCGTCGAACTGGGCGAAGCCATCGCCGGCTTCGGTGCCTTGAGCGAACGCTTCCGCGACACTCCCCACGGCGAAACGCTGAACCGGATCGCCGCCAGCCTGATCGAGGCCGAATTCGACCCTTCTGCCGTCGAGCCTTTGTTTGAAGACACCCTGCGCAAACTTCAGGCCGACCTGATTGTCAGAGAAATTGCCGATCTCAAGGAACGAATGCGCACAGGTACGCTCTCACCTATCGAGCAACGCCGTCTCACCGATCTCCTGAAAGAAAAAAGCACGCCCCTTAATCTTTACAAAACCCTGTAACTTGTAGTAAAATAATATATTTCACGTCTTCTCACCCAAGGAGTGTCATGGTTCGCGAAAAAGCCAAGGATACCCGCAAGACCAGTTCCCCTCGGGGCAGCGCCAAGACAAAGGACGCCAAAACCAGGGAAAAAAACCTCCGGGCCGTACAGAGCCCCGAAGCAGCACAGATCGACGCCGAAGCCCGCCGCACCCAGCTCAAGAGCCTGATTTCGCTTGGCAAGGAGCGCGGCTACCTTACCTACGCCGAAATCAGCGACCACCTGCCTGACGACGTTGCCGACGCCGAGCGGATCGAAGACATCATCACCACCTTCAACAGCCTGGGCATCCAGGTCTATGATGCTGCGCCCGCGACGGACGATCTGCTCATGACCGACGGCGTCGCCAACCCGGTCGATGAAGACGTTGCCGAAGAAGAGGCCGAACAGGCGCTTTCCACGGTCGATTCCGAATTTGGGCGCACAACCGACCCCGTGCGCATGTACATGCGCGAAATGGGCACGGTCGAGCTGCTCACCCGCGAAGGCGAGATCGAGATCGCCAAACGCATTGAAGAAGGCTTGAAGCACATGGTGCAGGCCATTTCCGCCTGCCCGACCACCATTGCCGAGATGCTGGAAACCGCCGATAAAGTCGCGCGCGAAGAAATGCGGATCGACGAAATCATCGACGCAGTCATCGACCCTGCCGCCATTGCGGAAGCGGAAGCTGAGGTGGAAGCGGAAGTAGAAGTAGAGGAAGAAGAAACAGAAGAGGCAACAGCCGGACAAACTGCTGCCTCGGAAGAATCTGCTGAAGAAGTTCTTGCCAGTGCCAAAAGCAACGAAAACGCAAGCGGAAGTGGCGAAGAAGAAAGCGAAGAGGAAAATGGGGACGATGAAGCCGATGAAGACGGTGAAGCCGCCGCCACCGCCGCATCCCTTGCCCAGCTCAAGATGGATGCCCTCGCGCGCTTTGAAGTCATCCGCGACCACTACAAGAAAATGATGCGAGTACTCGCCAAAAGCGGCTCGCAAAGCAAGACCTACCTCAAACACCAGCAAGCCATTTCCGACGAACTGCTCAGCATCCGTTTCACCGCCAAGTCCATCGAACGCCTGTGCGACTCCGTGCGCCAGATGGTTGATCGTGTGCGCGCCCACGAGCGCCATATCCTCAATCTGTGCGTCGAGCGCGCCCGCATGCCGCGCCAGCATTTCATCAAATCCTTCCCTGGCCACGAAACCGACCTTGAATGGTTGCCGCGCGAAATTGCCCTGAGCAAGCCCTACTCCCTGGCACTCAGTCGCATCCATCCCGCCATTTTCGAAGCACAGCAAAAACTGATCGAAATGCAGGAGAAAGTGGGCATCCCGCTCAAGGAGCTCAAGGACATCAACCGCCAGATGTCCACGGGCGAAGCCAAAATGCGCCGCGCCAAGCGCGAAATGACCGAAGCCAACTTGCGGCTCGTCATCTCCATCGCCAAGAAATACACCAATCGCGGCCTGCAATTCCTCGATCTCATCCAGGAAGGCAACATTGGCCTGATGAAAGCCGTGGACAAATTTGAATACCGTCGCGGTTACAAGTTTTCCACCTACGCCACCTGGTGGATCCGTCAGGCCATCACCCGCTCCATTGCCGACCAGGCGCGTACCATCCGCATCCCGGTGCACATGATTGAGACCATCAACAAGATGAATCGCATCAATCGGCAAATCCTCCAGGAAACCGGCCAGGAGCCTGACCCCGCTACGCTGGCCGAGCGCATGGAGATGCCCGAGGAGAAAATCCGCAAGATCATGAAAATCTCCAAGGAGCCGATCTCGATGGAAACCCCCATCGGCGACGACGATGACTCCCACCTTGGCGATTTCATCGAGGACACCGCGACGCTCGCCCCGGCGGAAGCGGCCACTTATGCAGGGCTACGCGACGCTACTTCCGAAGTGCTCGACTCGCTCACCCCGCGCGAAGCCAAGGTATTGCGCATGCGCTTTGGCATCGAAATGAACACCGACCACACGCTCGAAGAAGTCGGCAAGCAATTCGACGTCACCCGTGAGCGCATCCGCCAGATCGAAGCCAAGGCATTGCGCAAACTGCGCCACCCGAGCCGTTCCGAGAAGCTCCGGAGCTTCCTCGACAGTGATGCCTGATGCCACATAAGGGCCTCTAGCTCATGCCTGGTTAGAGCAGCGGACTCATAATCCGTTGGTGCAGGGTTCGACTCCCTGGGGGCCCACCATGAAATCGAAAGGGCTGCGGAAACGCAGCCCTTTCGATCATTTCGCCCACCTACATTCCCCTCCTTGGAGGTGTGGCGCAAAGCGCCGGGGGGGTTACGGAAACTGCGTTCGACGTGCACTCATTGATCTGGCTGAGAATTTCCTTGCTCTCCCTCGCCGCCATCCTCACCCTCACGTACGGGCGACGAGCCGGTTTTTACAACCACTGGATCAGTCCAACTACCCGTAATTCTGTAATCGTAGGAAAACAGCCTCTCGACCGGGCTGCCAAGCGCCTTCTGCGCTATGAAAGCCACCGCGCCAGCAATCGGATTGACAATGGCCGCAGCACCGAGGGCAACCGTACTGGATAGAGCTGGACGCACTGTCACCTGCAATTCCTGGGTCTCGGCAGTAATATCGGTTTGCCCCCTCATCCGCACCCGCGCCGCCGGACCAACGATTTCGATGCCATCGCTGCGCATCATGCCCCCGGAAACCGTGGTCTTGCCCTCGATACGGTCGAAAACGAACCCTTCGGAAAATACATCGCGAAAATCGAGCGTTAACCGACGTGGCAATGCCTGCAAGCTGAGAACGCCGAGCAAGCGCCCGACGCCAGGTTCGAGACGATTAAAACGGCCATTCCTGGCATCAAGTTCGATCTGCCCGGAAAGCGTTGGGTAGTCGATACGGGTCGGCGAGCTGTCCCAGTCAAGTTTCCCGGCGAGCCTCGCCTGCCCACCCTGCACGATGTTGCTATACCCTAATGCTGTGGCGAAACGGCCAATATCGGTGACATCCAAGGTAAAATCGAGCGTACTGTGCTGCGCGCCGGGTTGCCAGAGGCCATTCCCGGAAAACTGCGCATCGGGATGGCGGATGGAAAGGCTGTCGAGCCGCCACGCGCCTTTCTGGTTGGAGGCCCGCACTTTGAGCTGCCCCAGTTCGCGCGCGCCAACGGCAAACTCCTCCGCCCGCACATCAAGCCCCGGCAACCCACGAGGAGCGGGGGGGGTGGATGAATCGCCCCTACTCTGACGGCTGCCGCTGCCTTCGTTATCCGACAGGGCCAATCGGCTCAGGCGCGCCGACAGTACGCCATCCCCCCCGCGCTTCCAGGAGATGACGCCCTGTGCCTCGTTGCTGTTCAGATGCGCCGTCCAGCTGTCGGCATTGTTTGCCGCGCGCAGGTTCAACGCGTTGAAGGTATATCCAAAAGCGCGCACTTGCTGGGCATCGAGCATGATGCTCGCCAGCAGTGGCGTCGCCTCATTGCTCCGGTCGCTGACCTCGCTCTCGGTTTCGGTTTCGTCCTCACCTTCGCCCTTGGTCAGGGACCATTGCCAAGCATCAATATCCAGCGTATCGAGCAAGGCCGCAACATGTACCCCGCTGCCGGAAGGCGTCGGCGTTGGTCGACGCAGCCCTACCCCACCGCGTATTTCCCCCGAGGCATAGCGTTCAAGCATGGCTTCCAGCCCGACGATGCCCATTTTTACTGTAATTGACTGGGGTTTTTCCGCT
>WRJU01000189.1 GCA_009778425.1 Pseudomonadota bacterium | reverse complement strand
TCAACCGGAATCTCTTTTTTGTCGATCCGGACGAAACCTTTTTTTTCGTGAATTTGAAAGATTGGGTTTCTTTTCAGGAATTCCGCATCGTCTTTTGAGATTCGAGTCACGACGCCGGAGGGCGTGTATAGGTTCGGGTGATACCCGTCCCATCCGAGTTCGCCGGTCACAAGGTTTGCGCCGCCTTTGATAATGATTGAGTGCCCCATTGTTGGGGGGTTGCCTTCAATTTGGCTGTTAATCCACTCGCAGTATTCTTGATCTGCGGTGAGTGTTGAGTAAACGTAGACGTCGGACATTTTATGTTCCTCCATGAATGTATTTGTCGACCATGCTTCCTTTGAACGGCCTATGAATTCCTTTGAGGTATAGGTTGACGGCGCTGTTCGGGTTGCTCGCGCTGTCCATCGTCCCGGCTGTGCGCTTGGCGGCAAAATAGCCTTGTAGGGTGTGCAGTTCGTAGCCTTTGCGGGATTTGATCCCGAGCCTCTTGCAGCCCAGCGCGCCTATTTCGGAGAGGGTCATCTCTGCGTGGTCGAAGGTGCCGATATGCGGCTTTAGGGCGCTGGCCAGCCGGTCGCGGATTGCGAATTGCCTTGAAGCCCGTTTGAATGAAATGCCGTCCATCGTCCCCCTTGGCTTGGGGGCGCCGAGGCTTTTACCGAGTCGCTCCAGGCGTCTTCTTTGTACTGCAAATTGAGCCGCTAATTTCATCTCTCTGTTGCTCCTTCGTTGTTTGTGCGTATTGCACGGTTGAAATGCTTTTGAAGGATGATATAATGGTTTCCACTGAGTTTCAAACTTTCATTTCCTCAGTTGTCGTAAATTGAATCCCGCACTCGTTCCTCCCGAATGCGGGTTTTTTTTGGAAACTTTTCTCTATTAGTGTTTCTTAATGCTTCTCTGTTTTCTTATTTGAATTATAGAGGGCATATTCGCGTGCCCCCGCGCTCCTCTCGCACACGGCCATGACCTCGTCGATCACCTCTTGCGCCCGCTCGTCAATATCAAACAACCACGCCAAGATAGCGTTGCGCTCTGAGGCGGTCATCGAGGTGTCAGGGGCGGTTACCTCAAGCTCAAAAGGCTCAACACCCACCGCCGCCGGGTAAGCCCTCCTGATGCCCTCTAGCGTGTTTCCGGACGGGCTGAAAACATCCAGCGCGCCCCCGTCGGCAAACCGGACGCGCCACCAACAGGAGACCGCGCCCCCGGCCTGTTCCTGCCTCGATAGCTGTTCTACAAGCTCTGCTTTGCGCGCCCTCACGACAGGTATCCACCGCTCAACGGCTTCATCATCGCCCGTCAGTTTGACCGTCCCCCTATCGGTCAAAACGACGTTGACGCCACCTGACAAAATCCGCTCCAAAAGCGTAGCCGTTGTCATATTTCCACCTCACGCTTTTTTGCAGTGCCGTTATCCGAATGTACTTCTTCGCTCGGCGTAAAAATGTTTTTTTCGGTTTCGGGCTGCAATTCTTCCGCGTCGCCAAGGCCGCCAACTTTTCCCAAGACCGCCAGACCTTTTTGCTGGCGGTCTTGGTGTTTTTTTGGCGGCCTTGGGAGATTTTCGTCAGGGAGCGACCACACCCAACCGCCTGCAAATGTCATTCTTTCTGACTTTATCTTTAGCTCTTTTTTTGCTCGCTCTATAGTACGCCAGGATATTTCGGCCTCTTCTGCTGCGTCTTTGACTTCGCTTTGCTTGCGCGCGCCGCCTGCAAGAAAATCAACCAAAAAACGGGCTGCCCCACCGACTGCCCCGCGGTCACCATCATCGCCCGGCAGCGCCTCGGCAGTGGCGAGAATTTCGCGCGCCGTCCCCTCTACGGCATCCCCCCAACGCACATGCGAGGCGACGATACCAGGGTAACGGTCTAGCTCTGCCTGTCTCAGGCTGTACCCAAAGCCGCCACCGTCCGTGCCGATATTCGATTTAGACCGGCAAAGGACACGGTCACTGCCCCCTTGCTGAATCTCGGTATCGGTTTGCCTGGCGGCCATCATCACAACGCGCGGGACCGCCCCGAATGAGAGGCTCCCCGTGATTCTCTCCGTTGGCTCGCGCCCTTGCGTGCCTTTCGAGAGGTGGGTAATGCCTATCACGGCGCAACCTATGGACGCTGCCAAGTCTGCCAATGGCTGGAGCCCCCGGCGTACATCATTGGCCTTATGGCCGTCCCCTGACACTGCCGATACCACGGGGTCGACAATCAGGAGTTGCGCGCCCCCGGCCTTGATAATCGCATCCCTGAGCACACCCATGTCTTTTGCCGGGTCAAAAGCCCTGCGGGCATCGCCTTCGCGCGCGCCTGTGACGAAGGCGACGCAAGACATATCCGCCCCAGACGCTATCAGCCTTGGCACAAGGGTGTCTTTCGGGTCGTCTTCCCCGCTCCATATCACCACACGTCCACGGGTGGCGTGTGTCCCGTCAGGCCAGCGCCCGCCCGTCGTGATGGTCGCGGCCAGCGACATTGAGATAGTGGTTTTTCCCGCGCTGGGCGCGCCCGCGAGGATGTGGACTTTACCGGCGGCAATCCATCCTGGCCAAAGCCAGCGTATCGGCTCTGGCTCGATGTCGCTGCCCCGCTTCAAAATAACTTCAGTACAGCGATGCCCCACAGGCTTGCGTAGGGACTCTGTAGCCGGTTCCACGCCCCAGGCACGTTCTGCCATCTCTTCCAGTGTTAAGCCTGTAGCATCGGCAATGTTCCTATCTACGACGGCTTGCGAGCGGGTAAGTGCCTGGTTATTCCTGTCAAGAATGCTCATGACAGTACCCCCGCCATGTCAGCAGCAGCGCGGATGCGCTCTACCGCAAGCATGAGCCGCGCATGGTCATCAACTTCGATCGGTTCGTATGCGAGCAATGCAGCGCCCGCCATCGCCACTATGAGGAATTCATACGCGACGCTACGCAGACAATCCGCCGCCGGGAATGGGCGGCGCTCTGGGGTGGCGTGGTCACATTGCCTTTCAGGGAAAAGGTCGTGAATCTCCAACCCTATCGAATTGAGTACGTCATGCACATCGCACATCGCGAAGCAATGCAGCAACACGCGCCCGTCTTCTGCCTCGCGTACAGCGAGCGTCAAGCCTTTGCTGTCGTGCGAAGGGCAGCGCGCGCGCCAAGTATTTCGCCCGGTTTGCTTCACGCCGTCGAGCCGGGTTAAGAGCGTGTCAATAGCCATTTCCGCGCCCCCCTATCTGAGTTTCAAATTTGAAATGCTTTTGTCCGCGCAATTTTTCTTTGCCCGACTTTGCGCGGGCTTTGTTTTCCAGGTTGTCGTCCATGTCCGCCCCTTTACGACGCTTTACGCCCTGCGGTGGCGCGGTCGTTAATCCATTTGTCGATATAACTGGATAGCCATCCGACGGCCTGAGCACCGAGGCTAAAACCGGGCTTAATCTCGCCCCTTTTGATTCGAGCGTAAAACGCTGAGTTTGATAATCCAAGGCGTTTCAGTACTTCCCGACGCCTTAGAATGCAGTCATTTTGGGCAGTAGCTGGGTATTGCGTTTCCATTCGTTAGGCTCCTTTTCAGTCCCAGCTAATGCTGGTATGGCCTAACAATAGGTTACGATTTTTCGAATTTCTATATCACCCGGCTGCCGGGTGGTACACTTTTTGAACTCTTAGCCGCTAGCAGCCATTTGTAAATTGTTTTTTGCACGTTTTCCTGGGAAAGTTTTATGCCGATCTCCTTCGCGCGCTCAGTTACTCTTTTTACCAAATTAAATGATGCGCTACGCTTTGAGAGTTTTTTATAGTGTTTCTCATATTCCGTAACAGTAAATTCTTTCAAAAGCTCTTTTGGTCTATTGCTGATTTTTGCGCCCTTTAGACCCCGTTCCTTCATCTTTTCTTGAATTGAAAATGAATTTGATAGGCTAATCGCTCGTTTTACATCTTCAATTTCTTTACTATGGCTTTCCTTATGTGATTGTTTATATTGCTCAATTTTTCCTCCTTTCAACTCTTCTTGTAGTCCGTTTTTCTCGATTATTTCCGCCATAAAATCTGAAACTTCAGCCAATCTTTGATATATGTCTTGCATAACTAAACATGCTTTTGTACTTTCGTTATTGGCTACAACAAGCTCCCAAGCGAGATTTATAAGCCCGTCGCGCTTCATCCTGGAAATTGCCTGTTTGAATTCGTCAAAGTTCATCACGCCACCCCTTTTTGCGTTCATTGAAAAGATGCCCGCCCCATTAAGAGGCGGGGCGGTTTGTCACTGTGCTTCCTTCATGTTCTTGGTCAACAAGTGTTCTGCCTCCGCAACGGCACTGCTTATGCAGGTTCTAAGCGCCATTAACAGGCCGTAACGCATGTGGTTACCGAATGGCTTTAGACCTTCGTCATCACTGTCGCTGAATTCATCGCTGATGTTGTTGTTTGCGAGAAGCAGCGTGCAAATTGCGTCAGCGCCGCACGTTGCCATTACTACCTTGTTGACGGCGTAGTCATCGCAAATCGAATCCGGCCATTGCTTCTTGCAATAAGGGTTTTCCAGTTGTAGTCCTTCCGGTGGCGTGGTTTGTTTCGTGCTCATGGCTCAACCCTCCAGCGCCTTGGCGGCTTCGATTTTGCGTTCCAGCTCTTCAAACTCGCAGCCTAGAAAATTTGAAAAATCCCCTGCGAGATATAGGCCAATTTCAACCAAGTTTTTTATTGCGCCGGGGTGGATACTGTCGCCTTTTTCGCATCGCTCCTTGATTGCTACGAATATGGAACACAGCCAGTCAAGTGTTTCAGAGCCCGTCTTGAGGGCGCTTATCACGTCGTCTGGATGCCTCCCGAAGAAAGCGCGGAAGGTCTCGATTGTGACCCCTGATGCTGCTGTGTTCGTGCTGTTGATCATGGTTGTTGCTCCTAAGTTCGTTGCGTTTCGCCACCCCGCTGCTAAACGTGGTGGCAGCCAGCGGGTTAGCAGACCGGAACTTAGGGACCGGCAGAGCGTGAAGCCCTCCCACTGACTGCCGTAGAACAGGCAACAAAAAACCGCGCTTGGGTGGCGCGGTTGTTGCGCCTAAGTTAATCCGGGCTGCTAAACCCGCACCTGTTGTTTACAGGCAATTCATACGTTACGCCAGTGTGGGGAGGAATGCAAGTACCAACTGATACGTATTCGTTCTAACCCGTGTTTTTATGTGTTAAGTGTGTATAATACACACCATGAAAAGCGCCGAACTCATCAAACTACTTGAACGGAGCCAAAGCCATGAGATACCCCATAGCAATAGAACCAGGCGACGAAACGCACAGCTTCGGCGTGGTTGTCCCGGACTTGCCTGGGTGCTTTTCTGCCGCCGATAGCGGCATTGACGAAGCCATCGAAAACGCGAAAGAGGCCATTTCATTGTGGATAGAATCCGCGCTGGAAGAAGGCGAGAGCATCCCCGCGCCTTCCTCGATCGAAACGTTACGTCAGAATCAGGAATTCGCTGGCTGGGTATGGGCTATTGCCGAAGTTGACCCGGCCATGCTGGATGATCGCGTCGAGCGTGTGAATATCACCCTCCCCAGGCGGGTACTGGCACGGCTTGATGAGCACGCACGCGCAAGTGGCCAGACACGCTCCGGGTACATCGCACACCTGGCAATCATGGCTTGATCGCCGCCCTGAGCGGTAGACGTAGGAAACGCCCCTGCGAGCATAAAAACCGGTAAAGCCGGTGGGAGTGGGTGAGCGTGGGATACGTCCCAAGCAACATCCGCCTAGCAGGAGCGCTTGATGTACTGGATGGTCGCAGGTATTACGACCACGGCCTTGTGAAATGAAAGCCAGACGGTGAGGTTCTTTCAGTGAAGCTTACTGTGAAGGAAACAAGCAGCCTGAAAAACCCGAACCCGATCTACAGTATAGAAACGATAGACGTGAAAAAACCCGCCAGGAAAGCCCCTTCATGAAAGAAGGGATTGAGCGGGTGATCGGCGTCAGGGACGTTGCGACACACCCCACAAGCGGGTTTATTTAATTGTAGCGGACATGCCAGAAAAAGCAAGACAGCCGCGCCTCTCAAAAAAGAAGGCCGAATGGGTCGGCCACTGGACAGATACCTACGTGAGTTTTTCAGTCACCCCACCCTGAGCGGTATCACGTCGGCACCATTTTTCAGCCGGTCGAGGTAATCCGCCCACGCCTGCATCATCGGCGCGCGTTCATCCAGATATTGAGCATGGTCATACACCCCACGGATTCCGCGTGTCTTATGCCCCAGGGACTTTTCAACGGCATCGCTCGAATACCCAAGATCATAGAGCAGCGTACTGGCGACATGCCGGAAACCGTGACCGCTAATCTCTTCCTTCGTGTCAAACCCCATGCGCCGAATGGCTGCATTCACCGCAGCGTCCGACATGGGGCGCTTGCTGTCACGATGCCCAGCAAAAACGAACTCACTACGCCCCGTTAATGGGTACAGCCCGCCAAGAATCTCGATAGCTTGTCGGGGCAGTGGAACAACAAGAATCCCAGGCGCTTCGTTCGGTTTCGCTTTGCTGATAGTGAAGCTCCATGTATTTCCTGTGAGGTCAATTTCGCCCCATCTTGCCTTCCTCATTTCCCCAGGCCGACAAAACAGCATCGGGGCAAGTTGCAGCGCCGCCATGACGACGTATGAGCCCCGGAAAGCATCCACCGCCCGCAGGTACTCGCCTAGCTTGGCGGTCGATACCGCGCCCGTCCGTTCATCCTTGAAATGTGCAAAATGGCGCTTGGGTGGGGAAGGTTGCAAGAGATGGACATTGCGCCCCCTCAGGTTCGTACATGGGTTCATTGCCACGCGGGGCTTTGCCCTACCTTCCGCAATGTCTTTGTCTTTGGCGTCTTCCGCCATGACATGCTTAAAAATCGCATCCAGGTCACCGAGTACGCGGTGCGCCGTCTCGATAGCGCCCCTAGCCTGTATGCGCTCGCATGCCGTGAATACGTCATGTGGGGTCACGTCGGCTATCGGCTTGCTGCCAAGCCACGGCAATACGTCCTTTTCAAGCCGCCCCTTTACCTTCGCCACATTGGTTTCCGCCTTTGGTGGCGTGGACTTCCAATGGTTGAACCAAGCCCACGCGGCCAGCCCAAACGTGCTTTCTGCCCGTGCCTGCTCTGCCTTCGCCTCTGCCTTGCTGGCCTTCTTCGCTTCGCCTGGGTCTTTCCCGCCCGCCAGCGCCTTGCGCGCCTCATGTGCCTTGTCGCGGGCTTCTGCAAGCCCCACGTCAGGATATGCACCAAGTGAAAGCGTTTTTCTCTTGCCGCCGTAACGGTAGTCCATCCGCCAGAGCCTCCCGCCGGATACCGTCACGTACAGGTAAAGCCCGCCCTCATCCGCCAGCTTGTAGGGCTTGCCCGCTGGCCTTGCGTTCCTGATGCTGGTGTCTGATAGCGCCATGTCCGATCCCCTTTGTGTACCGTCACGGTATTGCGTATACCGCCAAAAGTACCGTCGGTATACCGTTGATGGGATGATACGGGTTAGCATCGGTTAGGACAACAAAAAAGCCCGAAACCTTGTAGTTATCGGGCTTTCGAGGCTTTTACTAAACGGGGAAAAACGTGGAAAAACAGGCTGTTGGTGGGTGATACTGGGATCGAACCAGTGACCCCTGCCGTGTGAAGGCAGTGCTCTACCGCTGAGCTAACCACCCGAAGCATAGGGGAAGCGATTCTAATGAGGCTTGTCGGGCGCGTCAAGGCAGGTTACGGCATCGCGGAGGCTTCCAAGGCCGCGCGCAGACGGGACAGGCGGTTTGGCGCGGGGGCGATGCGTACCCGCTTGGTGCGCGAAGTTTCTCCGCTCAAAAGTCGAATGTCGGATTTCGGTGCGCCGCAGATGTCGGCCAGGAACGCGCACAGGGCGGCATTGGCCTTGCCGTCGACGGGCGGCGCGGACAGGCGGAGTTTGACTGCCCCGCCGTGAAACCCTGCAAAGCCGGTGCGTTTCGCGCCGGGCTGGACATGCAGGCTCAGGATCAAGCTGCCGTCGCTGGCTTCGGTCAGCCATTCATCCATGCTAGGCCGCTCAAAAAACAGAAGGCAGCATCAGCAGGTTTCTTCGTAGTTGCGCAATGACCAGCAATACGATCTGCAATGCCAGCAACAGAACCAGCGGTGACAAGTCGATGCCGCCGAGAGGGCGGATCAGCCGCCGGAACGGCGCGAGGAAAGGGCGTGACAGTTCATTGAATACGTAGGCCGCCGGTGCTTGTGGCCCAACCCAGGACAGCAGTACCGCGACGAGAACGACGCCAAAAATAAGGTAGACCGCCATGCGCGCGAGGTCGACAAGGCCCAGGAGCGGAATGACAACAGGCGCGATCACCGGTATGCCCAAGCCTATTTCGATCAGGACGTTGAGTATTTGCGCAACCCATGCCAGCAACAGGCTGGCCATGTCCAGCCCGAACAGGCCGGGAATGATGCGGCGCGTCGGCATGACGGCCCAGTCGGTGACGGTGATGACGAAGTGCCCGACCGGGTTGCGGAACGATACCCGCCCCCACTGCATGAAAAACCGGGCCAGCAGCGTCAGCGTGATGAAGCCGAAGACAGTGCCGGTAATGAGGAGCACGATTTGCGCGAGCATGTTGTTTTATCCTTGAGTTTCCTGGGTGTTTTTTAATTTTGCCCGAGTTGTTCGCCCATCTCACGGCTGCGCGCAATCGCTGCTTCCACCGCGCCGACTAGGGCGTCATGCCAGCCAGCGGCGGCAAGATGGGCGAGCGCGGCGGCGGTCGTTCCTCCCTTCGAGGTCACTTTTTCGCGTAGCGTGGAGGGCGCATCTTCTGACGCTTGCGCCAGCTTGGCTGCGCCAAGCACGGTGTCGATGGCCAGGCGGCGGGCGCTTGCCGCGTCGAGTCCTTGCTTCACACCGGCAGCTTCCAGGGCTTCAATGAAATGGAAGACGTAGGCCGGGCCGCTGCCGGAGATGCCTGTAACCGCGTCGAGTTGGGCTTCGTTCTCTACCCACACGATACTGCCGACGGCGGAAAGGATGTGTTCGGCAATTTCACGCTCAGGGGCGTCGACTCCTGGCGCGGCAAACATCCCGGTGACGCCCGCGCCAACCTGCGCCGGGGTATTGGGCATGCAGCGCACTAACCGGGGGTAGGGCGCTCCCGCGCCGCCGAGCCAACGAGCGATGTCGGCCAGACGCAGGCCGGAAGCGATGCTGATGACGAGCGTTTTCCGTAATGCTCCGGCAAAAGGAGCCAGCGCGGCTTTCATCTGCTGGGGCTTGACGGCCAGCACCAAAACGTCGCTATCGAATACGCCAAGCTCTGGCGCAGCCGACACGGACACGCCATAGCTCGATTGCAGTCGCTCGCGGGCGGAGACGTCCGGTTCGATGATGGTGATGGCAGCGGCTTCAAAACCTCGCTCGCGCATGCCTCCAATCAGGGCGGTGGCCATGTTGCCCCCGCCAAGGAACGTGATTTTCATCGTGAAATGGTCTCTCCTGTTCTGGGCGTTTTTTCCCGTTCGCCGAAAATGGCCGTGCCGACCCGCACGATGGTTGCGCCTTCGGCGATGGCCGTTTCGAGGTCATGCGACATGCCCATCGACAAGGTATCGAGCGCGAAACCCTCCGCCCGCAGTTGTTCACTCAACTGCCGCAACAGCGCGAAACGGCGGCGCAGCAGGGACGGGTCTTCGCTCGGTTCCGGGATGCACATCAAACCACGCAGGGCGAGCCGGGGCAAGGCCG
>WRJU01000188.1 GCA_009778425.1 Pseudomonadota bacterium | reverse complement strand
AAAGCGGCGACCCGAGCGCAGGTTGGGCCGGGGCGTCGCTTTGTCCCTAACTTTCACCGCGCGCCAGCCTCGTAGCAATTTGTGCCGCGCCCTTGAGCCCCAGCAATTCGTCGCGCACCGCGTAGAGCGGAATGCGCGCCAACACTGCGCCCATCGACGGATGGTCGCGGAACACCTCGATGAGTTCCGGTGCGCGCAGGAACGGCAAGATGCGCGGGACAATGCCACCCGTCAGGTAAACCCCGCCACGCGCCAGCACGGTAAGACCCAGATTGGCGGCAGCGGCAACCAGAATCCGGGCAAAAAGCCGCATGGTTTCAATGGCAATGCCATCGCCTGCCAGCGCGGCGGCCCAAATGCCCGCCGCGTCCTTGGCGAGCAGCGCTTCGGGCTGCGCGACAAAACGGTAAAGGCGCTCGATTCCACGCCCGGAGAGCAGCGTCTCGATGCTCACGCGCCCATGCTCGGCCAATAGCGCCTCAAACAAAGCCAGTTCACGGGCATCGCGCGGCGCAAAATCCGCCAACCCACCCTGGCTCGGAAAAACAAGGGGGTGACGCAAGGCGCCGGACAGCACAGCCATGCCAAGCCCGGTTCCAGGCCCGATCAGCGCCCGCACGCCCTCTTCATCGGGTTCGCCGGGATGGAGGGAAAAAATCCCGTCATCATCGAGACAGGCAAGGCCGTGCGCCTGCACGGCAAAATCGTTGATCAGAAGCACCCGAGAAAAATCGAACCGCCCGCGCAGACGTTTGCCATCCGCCTCCCAGGGCAGATTGGTCATGCGTATACGCTGCCCCTCAAGCGCTCCGGCCACTGCGAGGCAAGCCACAACCGGCCTTTCTTCGTCTTCCCCCATGCCCAGGAACGCTTCGATGAGCGCCTCGACATCGGCATGAGCCGCGCATGTCATCTCCTGGCGGCGCAAGACATGCCAGCCCTCCGCATGCGCGCGGCCAAGAAGCAGCCGCGCGCGCGTACCACCGATGTCTGCCGCCAGAAAGAGGGGGTTTTCCATGCCATTCATGATTCGAATGTAACAGCTATGGTCATGACAGACAAAGAGGAACAAATTCCCAACGCCTCCGCGATCAGAACAAACGCACAGAGCCGTCCGACAAAAGCATCACGGTCACAGCCATATCGTCCTTCCAGCGAAGACCTTTTCACTCATAATCGACACAGTATCAAGGTCAAGACAGGGCGGTGCATACCATGGAGTAAGACATGGCTTTCAAGTCTGCAAGAACACTCAACTTTAAAGTTTCCTTATTCTTTGTTGCTGTTTCTATCGGCCTGGTTGTTGCCCTGACAGCGATCATTTTTTTCGCTTTTCGCCAATTTTCCATCAATACGGCAACGGAGCACCTGCGTACAGCAGCAGAAATCGCCCGTGTGCACCTGACTGAGTCAATGGTAAATGGAGTCATTGATCATCGTCAGACCTTTTTGCTCCGTCTCGCAGGCATACAAAACCTCAAAAATGCCCGCGTGGTTCGTTCTCCCGTTCTGGAAGCACAATTTGGCGAAAACCGCAAGGGCGAACATTTGCCCGATGAGATTGAAAAAAAGGTTATAGAAACAGGAGAGTCGTTATTCAGTATTGTTGAAGATAGTGGTGAAACCCTTTTCCGTGGCACGATTCCTTATGTCGCCAACTCGGATGGAACCCCCAACTGCATGCAGTGCCATCATGTCAAGCCAGGAGACGTTCTTGGGGCGGTAACGATGACGATGAGCATTGCCTCCCTGCGCCGCGACAGTATCGCCACTGTTGCCAGTATCAGCGGAATCGTGCTCATCGCCTTGATCGTGCTGTTCATACTTTTGTCTTACCTGCTCAAGCCTATCTCGAATACCGCCAGCGATATTGAACGTGTAGTACGCGCTGCCATCAGCGGCAATTTCAAGAACGAAATCAAAAAACAGACGAATGATGAAATTGGCCAGATTGCAAACGATATGAATCGTTTACTCAAATTCCTGGACAATGGTCTGGACAAGATACACGCTTATATTTCGCAACTCGTTGACAATCAAAAAAGCAGGCATGAGAACCAGTTGCTGGCGGCCATTGAGATGGTCAAAAACATGACGGAAATTTCCAAATACAAGACTGCAATTGAAGAAGATGACACAAAGGAGGATATTTACCATCGCCTGATCGAGACACTCAATACCAGTTTTTTCAGGGGGCAAGGCGAATTCTCCATTTATGAAGTTTCCAGCGACGGCCATGAACTTCATCCAGTGCCCTTCAATAAAGGCATGGATGTATCCTGCCGCTGGTGTCAGCAGAAAATCCTGACCAGCCCAAACAATTGCCGGGTTTTTCACACCGCGCACACAGTCAACGGCCTGATCCAACCCGACATCTGCTACGGCTTCAAGCAGGATGTTGACATAGTCGAGTTACGGGATGACGACGATATACAGGATGACGACAAGACAGAGGTAATGGAGACGCAGCGCCGTTATCCCTTGTGCTTCCCCATTCTCAAATCCGGCATGGTAGGCAGCATCGTGCAGATCGTCGTCAAAAAAGCGGACAGGGAACGCATCCTGATGGCGCTGCCCTATATCAAGGTGTACATGGCCGACACAGCGCCCGTGCTCGAAGTACGCCGCCTGATGGAAACCCTGAGGGAATCCTCGTTGCGCGATGCCATGACGGGTCTCAACAATCGGCGTTTCCTGGAAGAGTACATTGAAACCCTGACGGCCTGCGCGCGCCGCAAGCAAACGCACATCGCCATCCTGATGCTAGACCTGGATCACTTCAAGATGATCAACGACACCTATGGGCACGATGCCGGAGACGCGGTCCTGAAAGCCCTGGCGAATGTCATCAAAACGACAGTGCGGGCTTCGGACATCGTCATCCGCTACGGCGGCGAGGAATTCATGGTCGTTTTGCAGGACACTTCCAGCGCGTATGCCCTCAGCGTGGCCGAAAAAATCCGTACCACGGTTGAGACCATGAGAATCTCCCACGGGGGAGCGACCCTGAAAAGAACCATTTCCATTGGCGTGGCCGATTTCCCCGGCGACAGCCATACCTTCTGGCAAGCGGTCAAATTCGCCGACGTCGCCCTCTACCACGCCAAGGAAGCAGGCCGCAACCGCGTCGTGCATTTCACGCACGAGATGTGGAAAGACAACCTACGATATTGAACAAGCCCCCGGGCGCTTCGCGCGCCCTTCCAGGAGGGGAAACCGCCCCGGCTCCATCACAATCTCGACGAAACCGGGGCAAGGGTTCAGACGTGTGCGGACATCGCGTCGTGTTCTTCCATGTCGCCGCAACCGTCGTCGCAACTATCATCACAACCGTCGTCGTCGTCGTAATCGTCATCATCATGATCCGCAATCAGGCGGACGTTTTTGGCGACAATGCCTTTTTCGCCGCGCGCGGTCACGAACGACACTTTATTGTCGTAATGCAAACCGTCAATGCTGATGTCGATCAGGTCGCTGGCGTGGAAGAAGTAATTGTCGCTCCCCGAAACAGGCTTGATGAAACCATATCCCTTACCGGCAATAAGGTTGACGATCGTCCCTTCGCACTCGACGCCTTCAACGAAATCCGCCGGCAAGGTGCGCTGGCCGTTTTCACGGTGTTGAGCGCGCCAATCCCATTCGTTCTGAGTGCTTTGCTGCAGGAACAGGCCGTCGATCAGTGAATCGTGCCGCCGTGCACGATCATCAATCAGGGGTTTCATCAACACCGGGTAATTGACGCGGTCGATCAGACCGGTTGAAACCTGGGTGCGCATCATGCGCCCATCTTCACGTTCGTATTCAAATTCCCAGCCCAACAGCATCACCCGCGCGCCCAGTGTATTGAGCTTGCGCACGAGCGGGACGAAATCGCCGTCTCCCGTGATAAGCACACAGACATCGTAATTCTTGAGGCTGGTCATTTCATAGGCTTCGAGCGCCAGCCAGACATCGATACGCTTTTCCTCGAAGGAACCATCGGGGCGGAGCGCCAGGTGCTGCTGGAACAACGCGATGTCGGCGCGTGTCAGGGCATCCTCGAAAACACGGTCGGAAAACAAGCGATCCTGTTCCGCTGCCTGCTGCGCGGTCAAGCGCCCCTGGAAATACGCCGCATCCACAATCTGGCAACGGCTGGGCGAAATACCCTCGCGCTGCGCAACCTCGGAAACGATGAAATCATGTACTCCACGGAACGATAAGCGCGCACGGCGTTCATGTTGGTATACGTAATAGCTGCTGACCTTGAAAAAGTAAGCGCCATCGTAGAACACCGCGATCCGGCAAATGTCTTTCTCTCGCATTTGTTTTTCCTTTCTAAAAAAACCACACAACATACCAAACCGGAGAACAATCTCCGGTTACGACACACCATGCTCGGATTCTCTTCCACCCGGGCAAACAAAACCGTACAGGCGACAAGCCTGTATCTTCTTCAGACACGCCGCCAACTCGTTCCCTGAGGGCCGTCCTCAAGAACGACGCCTTCGGCAAGCAACTCCGCGCGCAAACGATCCGCTTCGGCGAAATCACGCGCCTCCCTGGCCGCCGCGCGAGCGGCGATACGCGCCTCGACCGCGTCGGCATCCAGCCCCGAAGCTTCACTCCCGCCCCCGGACTGGAGAAACTCGCCCGTCTCACGCCCAAGCAAGCCCAACACCTGCGCCAGCGCGCGAAGCTGCTCCGCAAGCCTGATGTCTCCAGTGCGATTGGCCTCGTTGGCCAGATCGAAGAGGCACGCCAGTGCTTCTACAGTATTGAAGTCTTCGTCCATCGCCGCGCGAAAACGTTCCCCCCAAACACTCGACCAGTCGACTTTCGGAATTTTCTGAACAGCTACCGCCCTGACCGCGTTGTATAAACGCGTGAGCGCCTGACGGGCATCGTCGAGGTGTACGTCGGAATAACTGAGAGGGCCGCGATAGTGCGAGCGCAGCATGAAAAACCGGACGACTTCCGGGTCGTATTTGCCAAGCACATCCCGGATCGTGGTGAAATTTCCAAGCGACTTCGACATCTTTTCATCGTCGACGCGCACGAATCCATTATGCATCCAATAATTGACGAAGCGTGAGCCATGCGCCCCCTCGGACTGGGCAATCTCGTTTTCATGGTGCGGGAACTGGAGGTCTTGCCCGCCGCCGTGAATATCGAAATGCTTGCCAAGCAGCCTTGAACTCATCGCCGAACACTCGATATGCCAGCCCGGGCGGCCATACCCCCAGGGCGAGTCCCACTTCGCTTCCTCCGGCTCATCGGCCTTGGCCTGTTTCCAGAGCACGAAATCAAGCGGGTCGTTCTTGTCGCCGACGACGCCGACCCGTTCGCCTGCGCGCAGTTCATCCACCGACTTGCCCGACAGGCGGCCGTAATCCGGAAAGCGGCGCACTGCGTAACATACGTCGCCATTGGCGGCAACGTAAGCCAGCCCCTTTTCTTCCAGCTTCGAGATCAGCGCCTGCATGTCAGCGACGCAATCGGTCGCCCTCGGCTCGAAATCCGGGCGCAGCACCCCGAGGGCGTCCGCGTCCTCGTGCATTGCCGCGATGAAACGATCCGTCAGGGCACGGATCGGCTCGCCGTTCTCCTGTGCCCGGCGGATGATCTTGTCGTCAATATCGGTAATGTTGCGCACATAACGCACTTCATAGCCGCTTGCCCGCAACCAGCGAACCACCATATCGAAAACCACCATCACCCGCGCGTGCCCGATGTGGCAGTAATCGTATACCGTCATGCCGCACACATATATCCCGACCCGTCCGGGTTCGATGGGACAAAAAACTTCCTTACTGCGGCTGAACGAGTTATGGATCGTGAGCATGGGAATCTTGGGGAAAAGCGCCGCAGCACGGTTCGGCCAGCGGTAGGGTGTATTTTCGTTTTGAGCGCGGGAGAGTTGTTGCTAGAATCCGGCACTGTCCGACGATATTTGTGGAGTATATCACGGCATACGCATCATTCCCTGCCCCTGCCGTGAACCTTACCGCTTTCAGGAACCTTCATGACCCGACAATTTCTTGCTTCCCTGGCCTGCGCCCTCAGCGCCCTCGTTGCCCACGCCGCCGACCCAAAAGTGGAACTCAAGAC
This sequence comes from Pseudomonadota bacterium, assembly GCA_009778425.1. Taxonomy (GTDB): domain Bacteria; phylum Pseudomonadota; class Gammaproteobacteria; order Burkholderiales; family Rhodocyclaceae; genus WRNU01. Next base: position 3,547 of record WRJU01000188.1, on the reverse strand, counting down.
CAATCTTGGCGAAATCGTGCTTGAACTCAACGCCGAACTTGCCCCCAAAACCGTCGCCAATTTCCTGCGCTACGTCCAGGACGGCCATTACAACGGCACGATTTTCCACCGTGTCATCGAGGGCTTCATGATCCAGGGCGGCGGCATGGACGAAACACTCGCGGAAAAGCCAACCCGCGCGCCCATTGAAAACGAAGCCAACAACGGCCTGAAGAACGAAACCGGAACCGTGGCCATGGCTCGCACCAATGACCCGCATTCCGCAAGGGCACAGTTCTTCATCAACGTAGCCGATAACGGCTTTCTCAATTTCAGCGCCCCCGACTCGTCGAGAAACTGGGGTTACGCCGTATTCGGCAGGGTCATCAAGGGCATGGACATCGTAAGGAAAATCGAAAAACGCCCAACTCAGACGCAAGGCATGCACGAATCCGTCCCGATCAACCCGGTCATCATCGAATCGGCCACCGTTCTCGAAACCGCTCCCGAAAAAACCTCGGAAAACAAACCCGTGATTATCCAGGCCGCCAAGAGCAAGGGAGCCGCTTCGACCAAATCCAGCAAATCCCGCAAACATTGATCAAACCCGAGGAAGCGCACATGGCTGTCAAACTCCACACCAACCGAGGTGTCATCACACTCGAACTTGACCAGGACAAGGCTCCTGTCACGGTCGAGAACTTCCTTGGCTACGTCACATCCGGCCACTACGACAACACCGTATTCCACCGCGTGATCGACGACTTCATGATTCAGGGCGGCGGTTTCGAGCCGGGAATGAAACAAAAACCGACCCGCGCCCCTATCGGGAATGAAGCCGATAACGGACTTAAGAACACGCGCGGGACGATCGCCATGGCCCGCACCGATGACCCGCATTCCGCGACCGCGCAGTTCTTCATCAACGTAGCCGACAACAGCTTTCTCGACTTCCGCGCCCCCAACTCGCAAAGCTGGGGTTATTGCGTATTCGGCCATGTCAGCGACGGTCTGGATGTAGTCGATGAAATCCGCAAGGTCGCTACCGGAACAAAAGGCTTTCATCAGGATGTTCCAAGAGAAGATATTGTCATCGAACGTGCCGAAATCATCTGAACTCGCTTCAGACGATATTTCCGCGCCAATGCGGGCAGCGGAATTTGTCGTTGCGCCCAGGCTGCCCGCCCTGTTCGTGGCCGACCTGCATCTGACCGACAAACGCCCGCAAACTACCGTTGCTTTCTTCGACTTTCTCTCCGGTCCGGCACAACAGGCAGGCAGCGTTTTCATTCTCGGCGACCTGTTTGAATACTGGGCCGGCGACGACGACACGGGTTCGGCGTTCAATCGGAGCGTCTGCGAAGCCCTGAGCGCAACCGTCGCTGCCGGAACCGCCATTTATTTCATGCCGGGCAACCGCGACCTCCTCGCCGGAAAAGGCTTTGCCGATGCCAGCGGTGTGCAGCTTCTCGCCGACATGGCATCAATCCGCTTCGAGGCAAGGACGCTGCTGCTTTCTCACGGAGATGAGCTCTGTACCGACGATCATGACTACCAGGCTTATCGTCTCCAGGTGCGCAACCGCGAGTGGCAAGCCGGTTTTCTCACCCAACCGCTGGAGATGCGGCGGAGTTTCATCGAAAAAATACGCGATCAGAGCGAAGCCGCCAAAGTCGGAAAATGCGCGGAAATCATGGACGTCAACGCCGACGCGGTCGTCAATCTATTACGTTCCCACGGCTATCCCACTCTCATTCACGGCCACACGCATCGTCCGGCACGACACGCCTACCTGATAGACGGTCATCGCTGCGAGCGCTACGTGCTTTCCGACTGGCACGGCCATGCTGTCTGGCTGGATTTTGACGGAATCGAGTTCAACCCACGTTCCAGCATACAGACGCCCTCTTGAGAGTGGCCTTCTGGCGAAGCCGGGCTGCTTTGCAAAGCATCCAAACCGTCCCGGGATTGCGGTTTCGGCAGCAGGGTGTTGAAACCAGCAAAAAAGCCGGGGGCACAAATGGCGCTGTAAGCCCGAACGATGGCCTGCGTTTCGTCGGAGACGCAGGAAAACGGCAAACGCGGGGGCTCGTCGAAGGTCAACATGGAAAAAGCCGTCCTTTTGCTATCCGCAAAATCTGCAATGGGGACACGAACGACCCAAGCCTTCCGGCGCGGGACAGGCCGCAAATACCTTGTATGCGGACTTGAGAAAACCCATTCGGCACTCCATCCCCCTGTTCCTGCGATATGGAACAGGCGGGAAGTGTACTCCAACAATTATGTATTCGTGAATATTTTCACTGAATATTTTTTGCGGCCATGCCCGCCACCCATCTCCCGGCAAGGAGACGGGCAAATTTCAGCGGTCTTCCTGGTCGATCAGGTTGAGTCCGAGTTGGCCGCCGCCCCCAAAAATATCGGTTGTCATGCCGAAATCCTGGCCGTCTTCCTGCTTTTCAACCCCGGAAAGATACTCCGGGGTAATGTCGCCGGTGATGTAATCGCCATCGAAACAGGACGTCTCGAAAGACTGGATGACGGGATTGATCGCGCGCACGGATGCCTTGAGATCGTCGAGGTTCTGGTAAAGCAGGCCGTCCGCGCCTATCTCCCGGCGAATCTCGTCTTCGGTACGGCCATTCGCAATGAGCTCAATGCGCGTCGGCATGTCGATGCCGTAAACATTCGCGTGGCGCACCGGCGGCGCGGCGGAAGCCATATACACCTTGGCCGCGCCCGCTTCGCGCGCCATATTGATGATTTCCTTGCTGGTCGTGCCGCGCACGATGGAATCGTCGACCAGCAGCACGCTCTTGCCCTTGAATTCCTGATGGATGGTGTTGAGCTTCTGGCGCACGGATTTCTTGCGCAAGGATTGTCCCGGCATGATGAAAGTCCGGCCAATGTAGCGGTTCTTGACGAAACCCTCGCGGTACGGCAACCCCAGTCGCAACGCCATTTCCTGCGCCGAGGGGCGGCTTGAATCAGGGATCGGGATCACGACATCGATGCCCGCGTGCGGCATGGTGCGCTTCATTTTCTCGGCCAGGAATTCCCCCATCTTGAGGCGCGCTTCGTACACCGACACACCGTCCATGATGGAATCGGGCCTTGCAAGATAGACGTACTCGAACATGCACGGGGCAACCACGGTTTTCGCCGCGCACACGCGGCTGCGGAAATTGCCTTCCGTGTCGATCAGCACCGCCTCGCCCGGCGCAAGGTCGCGCAAGAGCCTGAAACCCAAGGTATCGAGCGCGACGGATTCGGAAGCGACCAGCCATTCAACCGTGCCGTCCGGTAATTCTTTCTTGCCGATCACCAGGGGGCGAATGCCATACGGGTCACGAAAAGCCAGCAGCCCATAACCCGCAATCATCGCCACAGCCGCGTAAGCGCCCCGGCAACGCCGGTACACGCCCACCACGGCGCGGAATATTGCCGCCTCATCGAGCCGGGAGCCGCCAGCCGCGTCCTCCATCTCATGCGCCAGCACGTTGAGCAGCACTTCGGAATCGGAATTGGTGTTGATGTGGCGGCGGTCAGAGAGAAATATCTCGCGCTT
>WRJU01000187.1 GCA_009778425.1 Pseudomonadota bacterium | reverse complement strand
TCCTGGTGCTGGCTTTTTGCTACATGTCGATATTCATCGTCGACCAGCGCGAGTACGCGATTACCTTCCAGCTTGGTGAAGTCAAGGACATCATCAAGGAACCGGGCTTGAAGTTCAAACTGCCGCTCATCCAGAACGTGCGTTATTTCGACCGCCGCATCCTGACGATGGATATGTCCGATTCGGAGCGTTTCCTGACCTCCGAGAAACAAAACGTCATCGTCGATTACTTCGTCAAATGGCGGATCGTCGATCCCAAGCTCTACTACCAGGCCGTCTCGGGCGATGAGGCGCGCGCCAAAATTCGACTCAATCAGGCGGTCAATGCCGGTTTGCGCGAAGAATTCGGAAGACGCACCGTACATGACGTCATCTCCGGCGAACGCGAGGTCATCATGCGGCAAATGAGCGAACGCGCCAACAAAGACGCGCGCTCCATCGGAGTCGAAATCGTCGATGTGCGGCTCAAGCGCGTCGAATATCCGTCGGAGGTCTCCGGCAACGTTTATTCGAGGATGGAGGCCGAGAGAAAGCGCGTCGCCAACGAACGGCGTTCCCGTGGCGAGGCGGATTCCGAGAGGATACGCGCCGATGCCGACCGTCAGCGCGACATCATCGTTGCCCAGGCGCGAAGCGATGCCTTGCAGATCAAGGGCGAGGGCGATGCCAAAGCCGCCGCGATTTATGCCGAAGCTTACAATGCCGATCCGGAGTTCTATTCGTTCTACCGCAGCCTGGAGGCCTATCGCGCTTCCTTTGCGGGCAAGGACGACTTCATCGTCGTTGCGCCGGACTCGGATTTCTTCAAATATCTGAAATCTCCCCAGGGCAAACGCTAAAGGCCGCTTCCGATGGGCAACACGCTACTCACCGCCATTGCCCTGATGCTGATTCTCGAAGGGGGCGTACCCTTGTTCGCCCCCGCACTGTGGCGGGAAGTTTTCCGCCATCTCACCGCCATGCGGGACGGGCAGATCCGCACTATCGGGCTGTCCTCCATGCTGGGGGGGATTGCCCTGCTGATATTGTTGTCACTTTAGGAAGTACAGGATCGATGCGCTGGGGTTTGCCCGATTTCATCCAGGATGTCCTGCCGGACGAAGCCGTCCGGCTCGAAGAATTGCGCCGTCGCCTGCTCGACGCTTTCCGCGCGCGCGGCTATCAGTTGGTGATCCCGCCGCTCATCGAATACCTCGACGCCCTGACGACCGGCGCGGGGCAGGACTTGAAGCTGTGCACCTACCAACTGGTCGATCAACTCTCCGGGCGTGCGATGGGTGTGCGCGCCGACATGACGCCCCAGGTGACGCGCATCGATTCGCACCTGCTCAACCATGCGGGCGTCTCCAGACTCTGCTACTGCGGCAGCGTGCTGCGAACACGGCCTTCCTCCCTGACCGCGACGCGCGAACCCCTGCAACTCGGTGCCGAACTCTACGGCCATGCCGGGCTGGAAGCCGACGTTGAAGTGCTCCGGCTGCTTGCCGAGGCGCTACGTCTGGCGGATGTTCCCCTGATGCGCCTCGACATCGGCCATGTCGGACTTTTCCATACCTTGGCCGATAGCGCCGGGCTGGATGATGCCGCCCGGTTCGACGCCTTCAGCCTGTTGCAAGCCAAAGATATTCCAGGGTTGCGCGCGCTGCTTGCCGACGTAAAGGACTGCGCCGCGCGAAAGGCCATCCTTGCCCTGCCAGAACTTTACGGCGACGCGGAAATGCTCGATGCCGCCAGAACGCGGCTGCCACAGATGCCTCAGGTGAATGCCGCCCTCGATGAGCTGTGCCAGATCGCCCTCGATCTGGCCGATTTGCCCCTTGGTTTCGATCTGGCAGACATGCGCGGCTACCACTATCACAGCGGCTTGGTGTTCGCCGCCTACGGCGGTGGCGTGCCTTCGGCGCTGGCAATGGGCGGGCGTTACGACCGTGTGGCCGAAAACTTTGGCCGTGCCCGCGCGGCAACCGGCTTCAGCCTCGACCTGCGGGAACTCGCGCGTTGCTTGCCTGTGGCCGCGCTGCCCGGAGCCATTCTCGCTCCGCTGGGAAAAGATCGGGTATTGCAGGATGAGATCACAAAATTGCGGGCGGCGGGCGAAATCGTCATCGACGCACTGCCCGGCCACGAAGGCACATGGGAAGAACTCGGCTGTGACCGGCAACTGGTGAAGCGTGATGGCCGCTGGGTGGTGGCCGCGTTTCATGGAGAGTAAGAAATGTCGAAAAACGTAGTGGTCGTCGGCACCCAGTGGGGCGACGAAGGCAAAGGCAAGATCGTTGACTGGCTTACGGATCACGCGCAGGGCGTAGTGCGTTTCCAGGGCGGGCATAACGCCGGGCACACCCTTGTCGTGGGCAAGAACGAATACAAACTCAACCTCGTGCCTTCCGGCATCGTGCGCGAGGGCGTGGCTTGCTTCATCGGCAACGGCGTCGTGCTGGACATTCACCACCTCCTGCAAGAAATTCGCACCTTGGAAGCGGGTGGCATCGAAGTACGTCGCCGCCTCAGGGTAAGCCTCGGATGTCCGCTCATCCTTGGCTACCACGCCGCGCTCGACCATGCACGCGAAGCCGCCAGAGCCGCCGGGGACAAAATCGGCACGACCGGAAAAGGCATTGGCCCCACATACGAAGACAAAGTGGCCCGTCGAGCGCTACGCGTCTACGATCTCCTCGACTACGCGCGTTTCGCGGACAAACTCGGCGCCAATCTCGACTACCACAACTTCGTTCTTGCCCGTTACCTGAACGCCGAGCCAGTGGATTTTCAAGCCGTCTTCGAGCAGGCCATGCGCGATGGCGAAGAACTGCGCCCGCTCATGGCCGACGTATCCGCCGAACTCCACGCCCTCAACAGAAACGGCGGCTCCCTGCTCTTTGAAGGCGCGCAGGGTGCGTTGCTCGACATCGACCACGGAACCTATCCCTTCGTCACCTCCAGCAACTGCGTCGCCGGTCAGGCGGCCGCCGGTTCCGGCCTCGGGCCGGGCAGCCTTCATTACGTACTGGGCATCACCAAGGCGTACTGCACCAGAGTAGGGGGAGGGCCGTTCCCCACCGAACTCGACATCGAAACCGCAGGTGTCCCCGGCGAGCAGATGTCTACGCGCGGGCGCGAATTCGGAACCGTCACCGGGCGCAAACGGCGTTGCGGCTGGCTCGACCTTGCCGCGCTCAAGCGCTCCATCATCATCAACGGCGTCACGGGCCTGTGCATCACCAAGCTCGACGTGCTCGACGGCCTGACTGAACTCAAGCTCTGCGTCGGCTACATGCTCGACGGCCAGCGCGTCGAGTTCCTGCCATTGGGCGCGGAAGAAGTCAGCCGTTGCGAACCGATTTTCGAGGCGTTACCGGGCTGGAGCGACTCCACCGTGGGCGCAAAAAACTGGAGCGCCCTGCCGCAGGAAGCGCGCGCCTACCTGCACCGTGTAGAGGAAATCTGCGAAGTACCCATCGACGTGATCTCCACCGGCCCGGAACGCGAGGAAACCATCTTGCGCAGGCATCCGTTTGGGGCGTGAGCTCGTTGTGTATTGAGTTTAGTGCTGAATCTGGCAATTGCGCTCGAATTCTTCAATCGGAACGGGCTTGCCGAACAGGTAGCCCTGAAAGTTATGGCAGCCATGAATTTCCAGAAAATCACGCTGTGCTTCAGTTTCGACACCCTCAGCGATGACTTCCAGTTTCATTGCTTTTGTCATCGCAATGATCGTTTGTACGATGACTGCATCGTTCGATGAAATGCTCAGGTCGCGAACAAACCCTTGGTCGATTTTCAGTTGTTTTAGAGGCAATAGTTTCAGGTATTGCAACGAAGAGTAGCCTGTACCAAAGTCGTCCATCGAAAAACTGATTCCATATTGCTTCAATTGGTTCATCTTCAGGATTGCGTCTTCAACATTTTCCAAAATCGTGCTTTCAGTTAATTCAAGTTTCAAATTCGATGGGTTGGCTTTGGTTTCAAGTAGAATGCCCTGTACTTGATCGACAAAATCCGGTATACGGAATTGTTTGGCACTGACATTAACGGCGAGCGTCAAATTTTTCATTTGTGGTGATGATTCCCAAGTCTTGAGCTGTAGACAGGCTTGTTTTAAAACCCACATTCCGATGGAGATGATTTTTCCCGTTTCTTCGGCTAATGGGATAAAATTTCCTGGTGCGATTAGGCCACGTTTTGGGTGTTTCCAGCGTAATAAAACTTCAGCACCGATCAGATGGTTATCATTAGTGACTTGTTTTTGGAAATAAAGAATGAGTTCATTTTTTTCGATAACCTGCTCTAAATCATCTGCCAATCGCTGCCGCTCTTCCAATAGAGTTTGCATCTCTTTATCGAAAAATCGGATCGTGTTGCGTCCAGCTCTCTTGGACTGATACATCGCAGTGTCAGCGTGTTTCAACACAATATCGACAGATTGATTCTCGCCCTGAAAAAGCGCGATACCGATACTTGGTGTGCTGTTCGACTCGTATTTTCCGAGAACGTATTTTCCCGATAATGCTTTTCGTATTTTTTCTGCGATGTATTCCGCTTGTTTTGCTGCTTCAGTTGCGTCTTTGCCCAAATTCTGGAGAACGACTACAAATTCGTCACCGCCCAGACGTGAAACGATGTCCGCTTTACGAACACTTGCTGATAAACGCTTTGCCACTTCGATCAATAATAAGTCACCAACCCAATGCCCTTTCGTATCGTTCAGTGTCTTAAAGTCGTCTAGATCAATAAAGAGCACTGCTCCATGATTTTTTGTTCGTGCAACGATAGTCATTGCTTGTCTGAGTTTGTCGATCAAAAGCCGTCGGTTTGGCAATTCGGTCAATGTGTCAAAATAAACAAGTTGATGAATTTTCGTTTCGGCTTTTTTTTGCTCACTTATATCGGAGAATATCGAAACATAATTAGTCGCTTTTCCGTTATCTCCGAGAATTGAGTTGACTAACTGCCATACGGGAAATAATTCGCCGCCCTTACGGCGTATCCATGCCTCGCCTTCCCAGTGGTTTTTACTTTTCAATAAATTCCAGATATTCTTGGCGAATTCTTGGTCTTCAATGATGTTTAGCAGATTTTGCGGCTTCGTGCCGACGAATTCATCTTTATTGTATCCTGTGAGTCGGGTGAAGGCAGGATTAACTTCTATAGTGAGACCATCTGCGTCAGCAATGGCCACGCCTGAATAACTGCTGTCGAATACTTTCGATAGCAATAATCGGTGATGAAGCAATTCGTCTGTATACGCTTCGTTAACACGACATAGTTTTATCGCTTTGGCCAGATGAGCAAGAATAGGTTGAAAAACTATTTGTAACGGAAGATTTGTTTCAGGTCGTTTAAATGATAATAAAATAATAACCCCTATATTTTCAATAGGAAGTCGTAAAAAATCTTGATAATACGAAAAAGGGAGTTTTTGCAATAAAGAAGGCTGTTCGTTTTCCTGGTCATAGATTCCATGTATCAGTTTGCACGGCAGTACCATCGTTTTGCCGATCAAACTGATTATCTCGAAATCGCCGACTGCGGCATCAATCTTGTATGCTGTTAATTCATCGTTTGCGTTGCAGGATTCTATGTCCAAACAGATAAATCCGCAGGCGTATGAAGTATGATAGAGCAACCGCTGTAAAAAGCGAGTCAATAAGGGCTTTAGCTTGGTTTCTCTACCGATGGTTACAGAAAGATCGTAAAGTACAGGCAGAATATCGTCGCGCTTCATCAAGCCCTTTAACATTGAAGTGCAACCAAGGTAGCATTTTGAAATAGAGGATAACCATGCAGTGTTGAGCTACCGATTTCACCGAGCGATAACGCTCCGACGACTAGCGTAGCTTGGGTGAGTGATTTAAACTCTTTGAGTTCTTCCTTTGCTACATCTATTCCTAGATGTAAACGTCGTCCGGCGCAATAAAAAAGTAATAATTCTTTATCTGCAGTGCTTCCATTCATATCGGTTAATCCTTCATGTAGAACTTTCAATGTTTCACCACTATCTACTGAAGGTCTTTCGAGTAGCGTTATCACCGAGTTTGCTGGAACTTCACCAATACAATACAAGGAATCGTCATCGGCTAACATGACTGGAATACGCACAACAACGTGATGATTGGCGCGCACGATACCAAATGGATAATGGACGGCAAGTTCATAAAAATTATCACGATTTATTTCGATACCGTATTGCGCCATAATGAGTTCTTGATAAACCTTGAAAGCCGGACGCCAATCGATTTGTGAAATGCAGTTGTTTTCTGTCGACGTCGCATAGACAACCTTTTTTGGAGCATGATACCCGTGTTCGAGGATGGCGCCCTTATTGTTCTGCAATAAGATCAACAGCAATCCATTGCTGACTATTTTTTCTGCGTCGAAAAGACATGGCATCGGCTGGAATGTTTCACTGCCGACATTTATTCCAGCATAATGCACACGGTTAGCGAGTTGTAGATAAATATTGTCGAGTAATGTTCCGATATTCGGTAAGACTGCGTCAAAAACCATAAACAATGTTAGATCGGAGCTGCTACCGAGTTGTTGATGAATATTGGCGATAATCTCGTCTGTTTTTTGTTGTACTTCGTCAGGGTCAGTGGATAAATTTTCCAATAACGAAAAGTATGGCATTTCTTCAAACCCGATCAACAGTATCCCCTCCGTATTAAAATCATTATCCTTGAGCAAAGCCGGGGGAATGGCTCCAATAAGTGGTATGGAAAGTTTCTGACATGTCGCTTGTATGATGTCGAGCCGATTTTTTTGTGCTTCTGGAAGAAAAGCAAAAACTCCTAAATGTGGAGAATGTATCTGCATTTGTTGCAAAGTGTTTTCCAGTTCTATTGCTTCAATCTGCGGCAAAAAACATATTTGGACTTGTTGTTTACACATTATTTTTCTCCCGCATTTTCATTGCCTATTTCGCGATAAGTTGTTCTGATCAGTTTTCGCTCGGTCTACATCAAGGAACCGATGGTTTGACCTTCCGAGAACCTGCTCTTCTTCATACCTCTTTCCACATCTGTTGGTAGAACTCTACCCTCGACTGGTATTCTTTTTTTGGTAGCAAGTCACAGCGTACTTCAGTTTTAAGTTGTTATGCAATATAGTTAACAAATGCAAGAACGAATCATTGAAGGCGTCGAAGTTCAAAGGGGGGGGGCGTCCAATAACCTGGACTGGTTTATGCCGCATCTCCCTAAGAAAAGGTGCGATACCTGGTTGGGTCGGCGATATTCGCGGCCATGAAACCGGCGCGGCGCAAGCGGCATGCGTCGCAATGACCGCAGGCTCGTCCCTCGTCATCTGCCTGGTAGCATGATACGGTCAAGCCGTAATCAACTCCCAGGGCGGTTCCCTGGAGGATGATTTCAGCTTTGGAAAGTTCAATCAGTGGCGCGTGGATGGACAGCGGACGGCCTTCGATGCCTGCCTTGGTAGCGAGCCGGGCCATCATCTGGAAAGCCGCGATGAATTCCGGCCTGCAATCGGGATAGCCGGAATAATCCACGGCGTTGACCCCGATGAAAATGTCGCATGCGCCAAGCGCCTCGGCCCAGGCCAGCGCCATCGACAGCATGACGGTATTGCGGGCGGGGACGTAGGTAATGGGAATGCCGCCGCCTTCACGGTCTTCCGGGATGGCGATGGCGGGGTCGGTGAGCGCGGAACCGCCGAATTGGCCGAGATCGACCTGCGCCAGACGATGCTTATGCGCGCCCAGCGCGGCGGCGATGCGGCACGCGGCGGTAATTTCGGCGGCGTGGCGTTGCCCATAGGCGACCGACAGGGCGTGGCACTCGAAACCTTGCTGCCGGGCAAGCGCGAGGCAGGTCGCGGAATCGAGCCCCCCTGAGAGCAGGATGACGGCGCGTGGCGGGGTCAGCATGATGCGGCTAACGCCCTCTGGTGTTTTTCCACAACACCCTATGCAACTGAAGCTGGAAGCGTACCGGGAGGCGGTCGCGCACGATCCATTCGGCCAGGCGCACGGGTTCGAGCCGACCGGCGGCTGGTGCAAACAGTACCGGGCAGCGCTCCGTCAGGCGCAGGGAAGAGAGTTGCTGCTGCGCCCACAGGTAGTCGTCTTCGTCGGCGATGATGATTTTTATTTCATCCTGCGCGTTCAGGAGTGCAATGTTCTCAAAGCGGTTGCGCTCGCATTCGCCCGAGCCGGGGGCCTTGAGATCGACGATACGGGAGACTCTCGGGTCGATGCCGCCAATGTCGAGCGCGCCGCAGGTCTCAAGCGAGACCGAATAACCGGCATCGCACAGGGCGGTGAGCAAGGCCGGACAGTTCGCCTGGGCGAGTGGCTCGCCGCCTGTCACGCAGACGTAGTGCAGCGCATGCCCGGCGACGTCGTCGAGTATCGTTTCCAGGTCGAGCTCTTCTCCGCCTTGGTAGGCGTATTTGGTATCGCACCAGAGGCAACGCAAGGGGCAGCCGGTCAGGCGCACGAACACCGTGGGCAAGCCCGCTCGTGTCGATTCCCCCTGCAAGGAGGCGAAAATTTCGGAAACGCGCAGTCTCCGGTCCTGCCCTGTGGGCATCGTTCAACGCGCCGAAGAGGCGAGATGTTGCTTGGCTGTCTTGGCCGCGTTGGATGAAGGATAGCGGTCGATCAGGGATTGCAGTGTCTTCTGGGCATTGCGCCGGTCATTGATGGCAAGCTGTCCATTGGCCAGGCCCAGCATGGCATCGGGTGCGACCGCGTTTTTGGGCCAGCGTCCAAGCACGGTGTTGAAGTGTTTGTTGGCAGCAGCAATGTTTTTGGTCTGCAAGGCAGCGGTTCCGGCCCAGAAATGGGCTTCGGGCAAGTTGTCGCTGTCCGGATGGTTGTCGATGAAGGTATTGAGCTCAGCGAGAGCCTCAGAGGCTCGGCCTTCTTTCAGGAAGTCGAGTGCCGCCTCGTAGCTGCCGCTGCTTGCACGTTCCGCTTGAGCCGCTGCAGCGTTTTGGGCGTTCGTTTCATACTGGCGCATCCGGTTGTCGAGGTCGATGTAAAAGTCGCGCTGCCGGTTCTTGAGCGACTCGATTTCGTTGAGCAGAACCTCGACCTGACCGCGCAAGCGGGCAAGCTCGGCGCGCATTTCCTCGTTTTGGTTGGACAGCTCGAATTGGGCATTGCTGAGGGTTTCGAGCCGGCCATTGATCTCCTGTTTCATGTTGTTGATCTGCTGGCGGGCTTCTGCATCATCGAACAGGCCCGCTTGCGCGGGCCCGGCCAGGAAAAGCGCGGCAAAAGCCGCCAGGGACAGGAGATGTTTCATTGCTTACCTTAAATAGACAAAGTCGCCACGACGGTTTTCAGCGTAGCACGTTTCCGTGGAGGTTGTGCAGCGCGGATGTTCCTTGCCCAGGCTGACCGCTTCGATCTGTACGTCGTTCGCGCCCTGTAGCCTCAAGGCGCGGCGCACGGCTTCAGCGCGCTTCTGGCCGAGAGCGAGATTGTACTCGCGGCTGCCGCG
>WRJU01000186.1 GCA_009778425.1 Pseudomonadota bacterium | reverse complement strand
GTCGAGCAGGGATTGCAGCCAGGCATGGGTTTGTTGCTGCAATTCGTTGATGTTCTTGTCGTCGTCCTTGTAGAGCCAGTGCGCGGCAACGCCCGATTCGGCGATGCGGTGCATTTCGCGGGTGCGTATCTGCACTTCGGCAAGCACTCCGTCCGGCCCGATCAGGGTCGTGTGCAGGCTGCGGTAGCCGTTCTCGCGCGGCATGGCGATGTAATCCTTGAAACGGCCAGGGTACGGCTGGTAGATCGAGTGCAGCGCGCCCAGCCCAAGGTAACAGGCCGGTACATCGGGAACGATGAGGCGAAAGCCGTGAATGTCGTAGACATGGGAAAAAACCCGGCGCTTTTCGCCCATCGGCTGGATATGGCTGCTGCGCGCTTCGGCGATTCGCTCCTTCATCTTGCTGTAGATGCTGTAGAGGCGTTTTTCACGCCCCTGCACTTCCGCCTTGACGCCCCACTGCGGCAAGCGATCCTCGATACCCGCCTGGAGTTGGGCAAGCAGGCGGCGGCGGTTGCTGCGTTCGGCTACGACGGCGCGGGCGAGCGCGCGGTACCGCCAAGGGTGTTTATTGGCGAACGACAAGTCTTCCAATTCCAGGAAGACGCCATCCAGCCCAATGCGGCGGGCAATCGGCGCGAAAATCTCCAGCGTTTCGCTGGCAATGCGGCGGCGCTTGTCGGGGCGCATCACGAACAAGGTGCGCATGTTATGCAGACGGTCGGCGAGCTTGATGAGAATCACCCGCAAATCGTTGCTCATGGCAAGCAGCATCTTGTAGAAATTGGCTGCCTGGGCTTCTTCGCGGGAACTGAACTTGAACTTGTCCAGTTTGGAAAGGCTGTCGACGAGATTGGCGACGTGCTGGCCAAACCGTTCGGCGATCTCGGCTCCGGAAATGAAGGAGTCCTCGACAACGTCGTGCAGCAGCGCCGCGCACAGGGCCTGGGCATCGAGATGCCAGTCGGCGACGATGGAAGCCACCGCGAGAGGATGGGCAATGTAGAGTTCGCCGCTCTTGCGCGTCTGGCCGCTGTGAGCCTCGGCGGCGAAACGGTAAGCGGCTTCGATGCGAACAGCGTCCTCTTCCTTGAGGTAGGCGAGAACCTTTTCTTTCAGGAGCGCGAAAAGCGGCTCGGTGGGATCAGGCGCAAACCTTTCGGGACAGGCAACATCACTGTCTGCATCGTCCGCCACGACGGCGGCAGCTTGCGGGACGTGTGCAGGGTCGGATTCCACGGGGCACCTCCCGGCGGATTCCTAAGACTGTCCGCGGTTAAGCATTTCCAGGCCGACCTTGCCCATTTCAACTTCCTTGAGCGCGATGATCGTAGGTTTATCGCGGCTGTTGGGGTCGACTTCAATCTGCGGCGTACCGCCTATCGTAAGCTGGCGGGCACGATAAGCCGCAGCCAGGGTCAGCATGAAACGGTTCGGGATTTTTTTCAGGCAGGCTTCGACGGTAACACGGGCCATTTTCAACAATCCTGTGTGAGAAAGGAAAAATATTGCGGGTAACGCTTGTGCTGGTTAGCGCAACGCAACCGCGCCGTCTGCACGATTGCCGCCAGTTCATCGACGGCAACCGGCAAACAGTCGTTGATTATAACGTATGCAAATTCCCGAACATGGCGCATTTCACCGAGCGCGGCCCGCAATCGCAGGGCAATAGTCTCTTCGCTGTCGGTTCCCCGGCTGCGCAGGCGGTTCTCAAGCTCGCCCAACGACGGCGGCAGCACGAAAACGCTCACCGATTCAGGAAACGCCTCGCGCACCTGACGCGCACCCTGCCAGTCGATTTCCAGCAAGGTATCATGCCCTTCCTCAAGCTGCTCGGCCAGCCAGGCGCGAGAAGTGCCATAACAGTTGCCATGGACCTCAGCCCATTCGACGAACCCACCGGCATCGCGCATTTCGAGGAAGCGCCCGGTTTCGACGAAATGGTATTCGCGCCCGTTTTCTTCTCCTTCGCGCGGGGCGCGGGTGGTGTAGGAAACCGACAGGCGCAGATTGGAATCGCGCTGCAACAGTTCGCGCACCAGTGTGGTTTTCCCGGCCCCGGAGGGCGCAGTAACGGTAATGAGCGTTCCGGGCATGATGTTTCGCGTATCGGAGAATTTGGTTCCGTTCAGCGCTCAGGCTTGTGAAGTGTCCGTTTTATCCGTGTTGTCACAATATTGCAACAACCGTGTTGCCGTGGCAGCCATAACGATGCCCGCGCCCGCTTCGGGCGGGTCGAGCGGCAGCTCGACGTGCGCAACGCCCGCCACCGTCCCGTTGAAGCCCACCTGTTCCACCGTTTCCGTAGGCAGGAGGAGCACATCGGCCCCTGCGAAGATTTCCGCTTCCAGTTGCGTATCGAGCACGAAAAGGTCGCCCACCTCGCGCAGCAATTTCAGGACGAATTCATCATCGGAACGCAGGTTGTCCAAGCGGCCGCACCAGATGAAACAGGCCCGCGTACTGGCGCGCGTCACGGTGTCGGCCAGCACGATGAAGTTTTGCAGCGCCCGCTGCGATTGATTCTGCCCGCCTCCCGCGATGATGACGGAAGCGTCCGGTACGCCGATGACCTCGCACAGCCAATAACGAGCCGAAGCGCGGGAACGCAGCAGGAGCGGAACCGGACGTTCCGGGCGCGGCGCCTTGCGCCGTTCCATACGTGTACTGCGTACCACCCGTGGCCTTTCCGGCGGCGGTGAAATCCTGCCGCGCAGGCGTCCCCACAGGCGCTCGAAATAACGTACCGGCGCGCTCGCCTTCCACGACAGCGAACGGAATATGGCCGCATGCTGCGCCGCCAGCGCCCCCACCATGCTTTCCAGGCGGCGCTGGTTGAGCATACGGGAACGAGCTTCTTCCTCGCACGTCTGCAGAATGTCTTTCAGGTGCAATATTTCTTCCTGCCCCCGCATGCGCTTGCCCAGGGCGGCGAGCAGGGTTTCCGTCTCCACGCCGCCCCCGGCCTCGATTTCGATCATCGCCTCATCGAGTTCCGGCAATAGCCGCCGATAGTCGGCCACCATCCCGAAGGCCGTGCGCACCGGGTTGAAACGCAGAACGTCGGTCATGGCGGCGAGCCGCTCGCGCTCCTGGTCGAGCATACGCAGAATGTCCAGCACGGCGTCGATCTCGGGTTCGACCAGAAAACCATTCCATCCATTGTCAATGCAATTCGGGCAAGCGCCAGCCCGGATAATTACCGCCGGAACCGCAAGCGCCTGCATCTCGGCCAGCGCGTAGCAGAAACTCTCCGACTGCGATGACATCAACAGGGCACAATCCGGGCGCCACTGCGCTATTTTTTCAGGCCACTCGGAGGAATCGCACTCGCGCACGACCTCAACCCGCGCGCAATCCGCAAAAGGCTGGCCGAAATCACCACAATCCAGCAACAACACATTGGCAAAAACACACAATTCGTCGCAAATCTTCCGCCATAGTTCCAAACCCGTATGCGGTAGCAAACGCCCCGGAAGCAAAACCCGCAAACGAGCGCGCGACTCATCCGCCTGCGATGCAGCCCCATTGTCGAAATTCTGTTCCGGCATCAGCTCCGGCATCATTGAGCCGCGCGCAAAATCCGCGCCCAATCCATAAGGGATGTATGCCCACGGCTGCTCTCTCAATTCCGGAAAATACGCCGCCCAGCGCACATGCAGTTCTTCGTCCGGAACCGCAATTCGCACACCGCCAGCCGTCAGGCATTCCCTGAAAGCCGCCCGAAAGCTTTGCCATTCGCCGACATCGGTCAGATGCCAGAAGACATTGCGCGGATTCTCGTGCAGGCAGCGCGTCAGCGCAGGGTCATCGCAGCATTTGCAGGGCTTTCCGAAAATGCCGGATGCCGCCGGGCAAAACGGAAACAGATCGTGCATGACCAGGACTGTCGGCAGGCTGAACCGCAACAGATTGAGCGAGAACCCCATCAAGGACGACACCAGCAGGGCGCGTACCTCGAACGCGGCACATATCCATTTCACGATTCCGGCAAGCTCTGCGTGCCCGATGGCGACACTCCGGATCGGATCGGCCAGGGTCCAGGTCATCAAGGGCAACGGTCCCAGGCGCGGGTCGAACAGAGCCAGTTCAGCCGTCGCGGCATTGCGCGAACTGCGCCCACGCAGTACCAGATTGCGGCAATCGAGGTCTGCCGCGCAATAATCCTCCACCCAACGCCCGGAACCGGCCTTGTCGTGCGTCACATGCAGCACCACCGGCAGCGGCGGGTCGAGCGGCGCGTCCGCCTGTGCAGCCGCGCGCGCGGCACGCTTTTGCGCCTGCTCAATCATGACCGAGGCAAATTCGGAGCCGCCAAGCGCGGCACGCGCGCGGTCGACGCGCGCCCGCAATCTCGCAGGTGGGTCGAAATGGCTGAAATCCCGCGCTTTTGCGCTGTAATCGGGATACAAGGCTTCCAGCTTATATTCGGCGTCCTCTACCGCTTCCCGTCTGTCGGGGGTGAGAACCGCGCCAGCGGCGCGATACACGAACACATTGGCTGCCAGCACGTTGCGCCAGCCCACCGCCGCCGCGCGCCGGGAAAAATCCTTCGCTTCCCCGCTGCCGCGCCCGAAGCGTTCGATGTCGAAAAAACCGATCATATCCAGGCACGCGCGGCGGATCAGCATGCAGAATTTCTCCGCCGCAGGCAGTTCCACCCATTGCCCGATATTGACGCGCGCCGCCAGCGCGTCCAGCGCAGCCAAGCCGAGCGTTCCGGGCAAGCCGCCTTCCCATCCCGCGAAGGGATAAGCGCAAAACAAAGCATTATTGGAAAACGGCGTCACCGTACCAATATCGGCGCGCGACTGCGCGCAAGCCAGCAAACGGTCAAGCCAGTCGTTTGCGACTTCAACACTGCCCTCCAGCAACACCACATCTCGTTCCGGGTGCAGGGCCAGCGCGCCATTGACCGAAGCCATGAAGCCCCTGCCCTCATCGTTGCGCAACAAAACGATGCGCCCTGCCCCGGCTTCGCCGCTGAGCCAGTCCGTCAGTTCCGGGGCAACCGAGGCATCGTCGACGACGACGATCTCGCGCGCCGTGCGACATGTGGCCGCATAGAGCGAAGCAAGGCAGCGCCGCGCGGCCTCTGGGCCATCGCGCACAAGCACCACCACATCCACGACGGAAGCGCCCGCCTCCGTTTCGCTCCATGACGACATACCCGGATTCCCTCACAAACAACCTACGGATACTGCATACCCGCATTTTATTTCGCAGCGCGTCAAACCAAGTGCCACAATGTTCTCATTTTGAGTGACCCTGACCGAAAGGCCGGGGATTGTCATGAAACGCGGACAAGCGATGCTCTCGCTGCACCGAATGTGCGAGCAACTGGTGAAGTTCAGGACGATGCAGATCAACGACCTGCTCGTAGCAAGCACCAACTCAGTTTCTAACAGCGAAAATGTGAAACATGTCTTGCAATACATATGATCTTTACTGCATAATGCTCTCATGAACTGGATAGCCCTGTTTCACGAAGCATTTAAGGCGGAATTTCAAATGCTGGCTCAGTAACAAGGGCGGCGCAAACCAGCGGCGGTTCTACAAACAACTCATCGCAACCGCCGATTTGCGGTTTGATGAACACCTTGCGCAGATGAAGAAGGAGCACAGAGATGGCCATTAGCTTTGATGAAGTGTTTGCTGAATTTCCATCGGAACGGCAAACAAAGATCGTTGCGCGTGCACAGGAACTGGCAACACTCAGAGACTTGCGCTTGGCAGCGGATCTCACGCAATGTGATCTGGCAGCGACATTGAATGTAGGACAGGAAACAATCAGCCGCCTGGAAAAGCGCAGTGACATGCTGCTCTCCACGCTTCGCCGCTATGTAGAAGGAATGGGCGGGCAGCTTGATTTGGTCGTTCGTTTCCCAGACAGACCCCCTATGTCACTGAAACACTTTAGCGGTTAAGTCCCTCGAGCCGCCTAAGGCTACAAAAAAAATCTGGGATATGCGGAGTCCACCCCCACATAATTGAAACATATAACGTCGATAAAACCTTCAAGGAGGCTATATGTTCAACCGGATTATTGGAAATTTAATTGCGCCAACGATCATCGCAACGTTCTGCGTTTCTTGTGCTTCCGATGGCCTTTTGAGTAGGGATTACACGCCACAGGGCGCAGAAATTGAAATGGATCCTGTCATCAGGGTGGGAGATGATGCCTTTGTCAGCCCGGGGATACAAAGATTTTCGATACCTGATCAAGGGGTGGGATCAAAAATTATTTACATCAGCTTGGAGAACAGCCCCAAGATAACCAAAATTCTCCAAGCAGATTTGCGTAACCGGGGCTTCAATATCACAGAGTCTGATAATGGCGCTGAGGAGGTTTTTGTCCTGCAGGCAGGTTATGGGATGAACAGGCCCGCCGCTCGCAAGTTTTCAATTGGCAAGAAGGATTTAGGGGAGGCGCTGGAATCTTCAAGTGAAGTTACTCCCCCTAGTGATTCTGAAGTCTCTGGCACGCTGGTCAATATTTCACTGGGTGTCCTTCTCGGTATGAATGTTTTTTACTCTGCAGCAGACACACTTACTAAAGACATGTGTTTTACAAATGAGTGCCGGGAACGTAAAGAGAGGCGGAAAAAGCTGGATGAATCGAATTACAGCAGCACAGTGAGCGTGCAAGTGAAAGATGGGCAGGGTCGGCTCCGTTGGGTTGCCTATGGGATGTCCTATGGGGATAAGCCCAGTTTCGGCCACCTTGTTCAAAGTGTCTTCGAATATGCGCTGAAGCCGCTCTATGACCTGAAGCCTGTGCCCGAATCCCAGCAAGACACCGCTGACAGGCAAAAAACTGAACCGTCCTCACATGAGGCAGTGCCATGATAAAAAACATTGGCTATCCGAATTTGGCTGTGTTTTTTGCTGGACGGTGTGCTCATGACGCCCGGTGGTAAAACTGGATTTTGTTTGTTGCCTTCCCTCGGGTGCCGCACTATCATAAAATCGGATTTCATTGTGGGTTTCGCATGGATAATCGCATCGACCACAACACTGAGGAAGCTGTCCGGCGCTTTCTTGAACTAATCGCAAACCGTTACGACATGGCGGGTGCCATCGTTTATGGTAGCCGTGCTCGCGGCACACACCGCCCGGACAGCGATGCGGACGTAGCCGTGCTGCTGCGCGGCGAGCGCCAGCGTTTCCTGCCAGTGAAGCTGGACATGGCGGACGTTGCCTTCGATGTCCTGCTCGAAACCGGGCTCATCATCTCACCGCTCCCGGTTTGGCTTGACGAATGGGAACACCCAGAGGGCTATTCCAACCCAGCCTTGCTGCACAACATTGACCGGGAAGGAGTCCGCCTGTGAATAAGGCAGAAGCCCTGCTGGCGAAAGCCGGCAGGGCATATTCGTCTGCCCGCGCATTGCTCGGACTGGGCGATGTGGATGGTGCGGCCAATCGTGCCTATTACGCCATGTTTGATGCCGCCCGTGCTGCCCTGTTGGCTGCAGGCGTGCCGATGCTTGAGCCAGACATTGGGCGCACCCATAGTGGCCTGATCGGAGCCTTCGGCAACTATCTCGTCAAGAATGGCCCCGTGTCAAAAGACATGGGGCGGCTTCTGAACCGGGCGCATGAGATTCGGCAGATTGCCGACTATAACGGTGAATCTGTTGAACTGGCAGACGCACAGGAAATGGTTGAGCAAGCTGGGGCTTTCATCGCCGCCATGCAGGCCGAATTCATGATCGGCAACTCCAACGACAACGGTTACGGGGTAGAGGCATGACCACTGGTGTTGGCCAGCGCGGTATTGGTCACTAACGACCGTCGCCATTACGAGCGGATCGACGCGCCGTTGATGCTGGAAAACTGGGTGTAGCCGATTACCGATCCGGCAAAAAACCCTGCAACAACTCATTCAAAAATCGCAGCCCCCGCGCCGTAGGGCGCAGACGATCGGGGTCGGGGTCGAGCAGACCGGTGCGGCGCGACTGTTCCAACTGTTCGGCAATCGCCGCCAGCGGCAGGCCGGTACGCTCAGAAAAAAGCGTGGCGGGGACGCCGTCGGACAAGCGCAAGGCGTTCATCATGAATTCAAACGGCAACTCTTCCATGCCCACGGTACGCCGTTCCTGGATGAAGTCGCCCCGCGCCGCGCCTTCCAGATAACGGGCAGGATGTTTGTGGCGCATTTCGCGCACAATCCCGCCGGATGTCGTCAATTTGCCGTGCGCGCCGGGGCCCAGGCCGAGGTAATCGCCGAAATGCCAGTAGTTGAGATTGTGACGGCATTCATTCCCAGCCCAGGCAAAAGCGGAAACCTCGTAATGCCGGAACCCCGCCTCGGCAAGCCGCGCCGTGATCGTTTCCTCCATGTCGGCAACGGCATCCTCGCAGGGAAGATCAGCGGGCGGAGCAAACGCGAACGGGGTATTGGGTTCCACGGTGAGGTGATAACAGGAAAGATGCCGGACACCGCTACCAATGGCGATTTCCAGGTCGGCCAGCGCCTGTCCGGGCATTTGCCCAGGCAAGCCGATCATCAGGTCGACATTCACCTGCCCGAAATGCGCGCGCGCCGCTTCCAGCGCCCGGCGGGCTTCGCGCCCATCGTGGATACGGCCTATACGGGCAAGCAGACCGTCATCGAAACTCTGGACGCCAAGCGACAACCTTGTGACGCCTGCCGCGCGATATTCGCGGAAGCGCGAAATCTCCACCGCGCCAGGGTTCGCTTCCAGCGTAATTTCGATTCCCGGCTCGAACGGCAGCCGCGCGCGCAGGGTATCGAGCAGCTTTTCCAACACAAGCGACGGCAACAAGCTCGGCGTGCCGCCGCCGATGAAAACGCTATGGACGCTTCGCCCCCCGATCTGCGGCAAGGCCGCTTCCAGATCGGCGGCCACAGCCTCGCCCCAAGCCGCAAACGGGATGGCGCTGCACCCGCCGCGCGGCTCGTGCGAATTGAAATCGCAGTAAGGACACTTGCGTACACACCACGGGAAATGCACATAGAGCGCAAGCGGCGGGGCGGCAAGGGGCAGCGGCATCGTTTCAGGGAATCATGGATCGTTCGCCCGCTGGGACAGACGTTCTGATCAGGTAGTCGAATGCGGACAAGCTTGCCTTCGCCCCCTCCCCCATCGCGATGATGATCTGCTTGTAGGGAACCGTCGTGCAGTCCCCGGCGGCAAAGATGCCATGCGCGGAAGTCTGCCCACGCGGATCGACCTCAATTTCGCCGATCCGGGTGACATTGAGCATATTGCCCAGGAAAGCGGTATTCGGCATCAGGCCGATCTGCACAAAAATGCCTTCCAGATCGAGCTTGCT
>WRJU01000185.1 GCA_009778425.1 Pseudomonadota bacterium | reverse complement strand
CCGTCGCCGATTTGCAGGTTGAGGAGGCGGTTATTCTGCGTGAAGGCGCTCGCAAAATCGGCCAGCATGGTCTCCAGCGCCGGAAACGGTATATCCGGCAACGCCGCACCGAGCCTCTCCCGCAGATCCGTGGTGTCGATGCTGTTTTTAGGGGCAAATCTACTGAAGTCCATAGTTCTTTATCCATGAAAGGCTTTAAGTCTTGGATGCGAGCGCCTCGACTCAAACGACCAGTTCCGTCACCGAAACGCTACGCCGGAGGAGGTGTCGTTTCGCCGTCCTTGCTGCATCAAAGTGCTACCACCCGGACTTGCTTTGCATCAGCCCAAGACTCTAGCGGATAGTAAAGATGCTGTCTGTGTCTATTACATTGAAATTATTAGATGCGCTACTAAAAGAGTCAACAGCGAACCTGTTTTGCTGTTTCTGACAACATGAATACCCTTTTGTGATGCTAGCAAAACCGCTTACGCACGAACAAAAGCAAGACGCTGAAAGGCTTAGGGGCATCTATGAAGCGCGCAAGGGCGAGTTAAGGCTTTCTCAGGAAAGGCTTGCCGATGAATTCGGTTTCTCCGTTCAGAGCGCGGTCAGTCAGTACCTGACAGGGAAAATACCGCTCAACGTTGAAATTGCTGTCAAATTCGCAGAGCATCTCAGGTGCAGGGTTTCAGACTTCAGCCCATCCATACAGCGTGAAATAGACTGTTTTTCCAAGTATGCAAGCGAAAACGCCAAACACTACGACATGTCGAATGAGGGGAAACAATGCTTGGTAATGCTGGAATCGCTTTTGCGCGATGAACGTTTTACTGCAATGGATGTGCTGGCGGCACTGGCTGATTACTTGCGTAAAAAAAGGAAAAAACCACGCACGAGAAAGGGTTCCGGGGTGGATTCGCATAATCTGGATCAGTGACCCCAGTTTCCTCCAACCCCGGAGTCACCTCCGGGGCTTACTGGACAGAACTATCCTGTATAGACGCGAACTATTTCGGCCCTGTTATGCCCTAATTCCCCCGACACCCTCAGCCTTGCCGCATCGTCGGCCTTGCGTTCTTCAGGGGTAAGAGACTTCCGCTCTGGCCCACCGGCCTTCGGGGCGGGTCTGCCGGTGAACTTCTCCAGGCGTGCCTGGGCGTACTGATGGCGCAGCCCATGCAGGTTGTGGAGACCCGCTGCCCTGGTCTGGGCGTCATACGTGTTTCGTTGCTGGATGTAGGTCTTGTGGGGCGGTATGAGGGAACCGCGTCCGGCCAGCGCAAGGGCTTCACGGACGGCGGCACGCTGCTCCCCGGTCTCGATGGGGATGATGCGGGGTCGGCCGCCCTTGCACCAGCTTCCCTGCAAGTAGAGCATGTTTCCGCGCACGGCAATGCGCGGGATGATCTTGATCGACTCCTCGCGTCTCAGGCCGAAGGCGACCTGCAAACGCACGCTGGCGCGCACATAGGGGCATTTGATCTGGGCGAGTTTGGCAGGATCGAGCGTTTGCGCCTTGTTGGGAGTTCCGGCGAACTGGCGCGGCGCAATGCCCAGGGTGGCGTTCTCTGAGGGGATGGTGCCCGCTGTGCCCGCCTTCTCGACCAGCCAGCGCAGGTGCGCCATGCGGTTCTTGATGGTGCCGGTGGCCAGCCCCTCGGATTGCCAGCGCCCAACAAGGTAGCCAACATGCTTTGGCTGAATGTTCTGGGCGCGCAGGTGCCGGTATCCGCCCTCAAGCAGTTGCCGGGCGAAGAGCAGGAGGTTTGTGCGCCGATCCCCCTGGGTCGTTTCGCCGCCGTCGCGGTTGCGCCTGCACAGCATGTGGAAGTCGTGCGCGAGGCTATGGCTGTTGGGGGTGGATTTCATTATATTGCCTTCCTTATTCCGAAATCGGAATAACGGTTATTGACGCTCTTTAATGCGCCTTACTGCCAATGTCTGAAATAAGTGTTTAGTGTTAGCGCCATTCCGTTATTGACGGAATCCCCAATGTTGCCGGGGCGAAAGCGAGAGGAATCAGACGGTTCCTTTTGCCGCGATACTTCGCGCGGGCCCCCGTTTAGCTCCCTGTGGGAAGCGCGGACGGGTCGTGCTGCCTGGCATCTATCAAACTGCTTACCCACTGCTACCGATGCCTGTGGCGGCGGGGGTGCGCGTCCTACTTGCCCGGACGTGCGTGCCGAATGGGTACGGCGGGCCCAACAACATGCCTTGTCGGTGGCCTTTGCCGATTTAGGATTGAAGGGCCTACGGCGCGGCCCTGAGAGTTACGCCTATTATGCTCCGCCTATTGCAGAAAACAATGTGCCCTATTGTAAAAATTTCGACCAGTCTTTAACGCTCTTATCTCAACTTATATGAATACATATTCTCTTCTCTAATCCCAACAAGCGTCGTCGCTTTTCCGCAACGCAACCTGCTGCCGCACCCCTCCCTGATCCGGCGTCACGCCGCAGTCACCCCGGAATCCGCCCTCGCAAATACCTGACGCAGCATCCCGCCGAAGTTTTGCGGCAGCCTCCCCGCCCCTGTCACTGCGCAGGCTTGCGCCTGTGCAGTAACAGGGGCTCGCGCATAGGATTGCCCCATGCTTTCGCTTTCTGCGACAAAAGCTGCGCCAACGATTCCACCCCCCGATCACGGTTTGCATGTTGCCTGATGAAATTGCACCACGCCTCGCGCTTGCTGCTTGCACCTTCATCGTTAGCAACGTTAGCAACCGGCCTGCGAACGTTGCTAAAGTTGAAACCCTTGCAGCGCCTGGGGTTTGCGTCTGTTTTAGCAACTTTAGCAACTTTAGCGGTAGCAACATCAACAATATCGTTTCACAGGGCTTGCCCGATGGTTGCGGCAGACAAAAAACCGCGCGGCTGCCGGAGGCAGCCACGCGGGCAAGGAATGCTCATACATCCGTCAACGGATGGGCGGCACTATCTCCACCGGATGTCTTTTTCTTTGGCGCTTTCGCTCAACCAGCTTTGGACGGTTCGCGGCTTGTAGCGCCGTAACCCCTTTTGTGCAACAAGCCAGTCAGCAAAATACTCGGCAGCCTCTGCGGCGGTCGGAAACTGGCGTGGTTTCTTCAGCCATTCTTGCTGTACCAGCTCTTTCGCTTCCTTGTCCGGTGTATGGCGGCGGCTGGCAAGCCCCTGAAAATACCGCTGGCCTAGTTCCGCCAGTTTCTTGCTCAGAAAGGGCGGGATGAGCGTGTCAATACTTTCGGGCCGAGGCGCAGCCTTCTCAATTTGTGCGGTCAAGGTTTGCAAAATGACCTCCACGACAGCCCCGTCCGGGCGTTTAGCCGTGCCACCGGAAGGGTTGAGATTGTTTGGCATTTCTGTTTGCCCTAGATGTGCTGCTACGGCTTCCAGAACTGCCCCGACGTTGACCCAGTCCCAGCTATTGGTGGAGCGTGTGAAACGTTTGAATATGTTTTTCATTACAGTTGATCCTGTAGAGGAAGGCGTTCTTTCGGGGTGCGCGATAATGACATATGAATGAACAAGACCCGAAAGAACGCGATAAACAGGCTAGTTCAAAGAATTTGATGAGAATGGGGCCGCCGCAAAACAACGGCCCGAGATAGGCGAACTATCTTGGAAAAAATGGGCAAAGGAATCCCTGGCGGGCCTAAAAAGACCGTTTGCAGGGACACGGCCAACTTCGACCGCCCCATCGTGCAGCACGTCGGGCGTGCCGCTTAGATGAATGGGGCAAAGACCGGCAAACCGATCTGCCCATTGTTTTGTCATCCCAAGGAGGCCACGTTTTTTGCGGGCGCAACTTGGGTGTACTGCGCGATTAGGCCCGTTACGGCCATCCGCTAAGAATCCTAGCCCGGTGACGAGACCGGAGCGGTGCGATTGACGCTAGGCTCACCGCGATGATGTGTAGCAAAGCGCACGAATGCGCCATAGGTAAAATAAGCATCGACGCCCCTTAAGGGCGCTGTCCGCACACTAGCGACGCGGGGCGGAAAACGACGCCAACAAAAATCATTGGCATCGCATCACCATTATACGTACCTATCGAGTATTAACAACCATTTTACAGCAGTACCGCATTTAACCCGCCCGCTTGCTTGCCGACAGCGTTTTGCGCCCCGCTGCCTTGAGCATCGCATCGGTTGCGGTATTCACCGACTCGCGCACGGGGTCAATGCTGAGCCTTGCGTAGATGGCCGTGGCCTGCGGGCTTTTGTGGTTCAGGCTCTTACCGATGATATGAAGCGGTGTGCCGGAGATGGCTTGCCACGAGCCGAATGTACGGCGCAGGTCGTGCAGAGTCACGCCGTTTGGAGTATTGCGACCAAAGGGAATCTGTGCTCGTTCCATGACACGCTGAACAGCCTTACGCGGTTCCACGTAGTGCCCGGTTACTCCAGAACCCGGAAACACAAAACCTGTATTTCCATATTTTGCCTTTCGGGCGTTCAGTATCTCGATAGACGATGGCGACAGAGCCACGTTCTGCGGCTCACCATTCTTCGTCATCGGAATTTTCCAAACACCACTACCCAGGTCAACGTGATCCCAGTGCATTGCACACAGGTTTGATTTACGCACCCCAGTCAGCAATGCCAGCAGGATGAAGTCGCGCGTTAGATCAGGTTCAATTTCTACAGCGGTAAAAAAACGGCCAAGTTCATCGCTTTGCAGGAATCGGTCACGGCTAGTCGTCCTGCCTTCAACGCTGATGCCTTGCGCCGGGTTCTGTTCGAGATACCCCCATTCCACCGCCTTACGGAATACGTGCGAGGCAAGGGCACGAATGCGCCTAACCGTTCCGACCGCCTTGCCCGCCTTCTGCGCGTCACCAAGAACCGTAGCGATCATCTGTCGGGTTATTTCGCTCAATCTCTTGTCCCCAAGCGGCTCCTGGAGATACGAACGGAACCGTTGCTGATCGTCATGCCAAGACAGCTTTTTCTGGCCGTGGCGCTCGCCGTAGAGTTGAAAAAACTCGGCCAGTGTCGGCTCGGATTTCAGCACCCGCCGCGCTTCAGCCGGGTTATTGCCACTGGCGTACTGTCCGACCAGCTTGTTTGTTTCGGCACGGGCCTGCTCCACGCTGATGTCGGGGAACGTGCCAACCGTCACCCAGTTGACCTGCCCGCCGACTCGTTTGACGACGACGAAGGTTTTTTTACCCGTGGATGTCACCCGAAGCGCCAGCTTGGAGACTTCGGTGTCGTGGTACAGGAATCTTTGGCCCTTGGGCGGCAATGCCAGTGAGGACAGGGCTTTCTTTGTGAAATTCAGGTAGTTCATGATATGTCTCGCATAAACCCGGCTAACATCGGGCTAACATTGAACACCCATAATGTAACATAAAAGCGATATTTATAACATGGTGCGTTAAGATAAATATTCTGTATCTTATTGTTTTAATAAAAAATAATTCAGACAAATGCTATTGTGTTAAACTTTGTTATACAAAGATAAGTGCACTGAAAATCCGCGTGTCCTTGGTTCGATTCCGAGACTGGCCACCAATAAACAATAACTTAGCGGGGTTTTAACACCCCGCTATTTTGTTAGCGTGACTAGAACGTGACACGCTATCTAACACCGCAACCGCCGCCCGGACGTTCTCCGGGGAAAGATGCGCGTAACGCTCAGTCATTGTGACTGTGGAATGTCCGAGCAGATCACGCACAGCAGGCAACGGTTGCCCGGCACTAACCAACCACGAAGCGCAGGTATGCCGAAGGTCGTGGATTCGGAAATCCTCGATTCCGGCATTGCATAGCGCCCGTTTGAAAGCCTTCACAACACCCGCCTGACGGCTTCCATCCTTGTGAGCGAACACCCAAGGCGAATCCGGGCAGTGCGTCGCCCGGAACCTTGCCAGATTCAGCAAGGCCGTCCGCGCCTCCGTGTTCAGAGGCACAGAGCGCCGCCGCCCCGCTTTGGTGTCCTGCCCGCCCAACAGAATCAGGTTGGCTTTCAGGTCAACCCGGTTCCATTCGAGCTTGAGCAACTCATCCTTTCGGCATCCGGTATTCAGAGCCAAGCGGATGAAATCCGCCAGATGCGGGGATTTCCAAGACTTTTTCGCCTCCGCAACCAGCCGATCCGCTTCCTGAACCGTCAAACTTCTAACGCGCCCTTCCGGTTCTTTCAGCTTCATGCCTTCAGCATGGTTCATAACGCCCCAGTCCAAGTTACGCCGTGCATAGTTGAGCGCAGCCGAAAACAGGCTGATTTCCCTGTTAATGGTTGCGTTCGCTACACCGTCCGTTCTGCGCTTGTCCATGTATGCACGAATGTCAGAACGCTTCAACGTCAAGAGGTCGCGTCCAGTAAAGAAAGGGTGCAAATTCTTGAGTGAAGTAGCATCCCGTCTCGTACTACGCTTTACCCCTTGTGTCGCCTTCACGTATTTCAGCATCAACTCATCAAACGTGCGGCTTGGTTCCGCACCCCATCGTTTCACCTGATGCGCTTCTAGCTTCCACTTTGCTTCAAGCGCCTCAGCATCTCGGCGGTCGGTAGTGCCAGTAGTGCGCCTAACTCTTTTGCCGCTTGCGTCGGTGAAATCTCCCCACCAGACCGGGGAATCCTTGCGTCGGTAGACCATGATGATGTACTCCTCAACGTCCCCGACTCCACGCGGGGACTATTATACTTGCCTTGGGTAGTCCGCGCGACGTACTCGCGCACGGCATCCGGCGGGACACGAACCAAGCGCCCGACCCGGCACACGGGCAGAGCGCCTGTTTCGATCAAACGCATGACCGTGCGGGCAGACACGCCCCCCAACTGGTTGCCGACCTCCTTTATTGACCAGAGCAGCGTATCTGGCTTATCCCACAACGGTTCCATGACGTTTTCTCCTATTTCTGCCTTGGGACTACCCGATGTAGTTGGCTACGATGGCAAGGCGCGAATGCCCGAGTTCATGGCTGATCGCCAGCCGCGCCGCGCGGTCAGATTCGCGTTCTGCGCCCCTGAGCGTGTTTCTTGCTGGCCCGCCCGCCTTGGGGCATTTCCAGCCCGTCAGCGCCTCATAGCGGCTCTGCGCGTACTGATGCCGCAGCCCGTGCATGTTGGCGAGGCCCGCCGCCTTGGTTTGGGCGTCATACATCCGTTGCTGTTTGACGTAGGATTTATCCGCAGGAATCAGGGAGCCTTGCCCCGCCAAGGCGTGCGCGGCATCGAGTACGGCACGCTGTTCCGCCGTCTGGATGGGGACCGCCCGCTCGCGCCCGCCCTTGCACCATGAGGCTTGCAGGGCGAGTGTCTGCCCTTTGTCGGCAATGCTTGGCTTGATCTTGATGGATTCCTCGCGCCGCAGCCCAAAAGCCGCCTGTAGCTGGAGGCTCATGTGCACATAGGGGTCGGCCACGCTGTCAAGCCGCCCGTCGAGTTCCTGCGCTTTGTTCCCCGTGTTGGCGAATTGGCGCTCCGCAATGCCCAACTGCGCGTTGTCTTTCGGGATCATGCCCGCCTTGCCGAGCTTTTCCGCCAGCCAGCGGACATGCGCCATCCGGTTCTTGACCGTGCCCGCTGAAAGCCCGGATTGCTGCCACTGGCTGACCAGGCACATGACATGCTTCATCTTGAGGTTGCCCGCGCGAAGCTGGTTGTAGCCGCTTGCCCGCAGTTCGCGGGCGCATTGCTGGAGGGTCAGGAAGCGCGCGGCCTGTGTCGCATGGCTGCCGTCCGCATTGCGGATGCACAGCGTTTTGAGGTCTTTGCTTAACTTACTCATGGTGGTAATCCTTGAATGGGGTAATGGGGTGAGTGGTTGTTAGGTGGTATCCGTCCAACGTCAGGGCGCTGGCTCCCGTTCAGGTAATGCTTCCGGTCAGTGTTTCGGTCAGACCGTCATCAAGTGACGGAATCCCTCGAAAGGGTTGAGACCGGGCCCTGAACTGGC
Organism: Pseudomonadota bacterium; assembly: GCA_009778425.1. Classification (GTDB taxonomy): domain Bacteria; phylum Pseudomonadota; class Gammaproteobacteria; order Burkholderiales; family Rhodocyclaceae; genus WRNU01. Next base: position 1,400 of record WRJU01000185.1, on the reverse strand, counting down.
CCTTTGCCCCCAAATAGGGGCTTGCCCGCTTCCTCGCCTTTCCTGTTGGAAGCCGCGCGGGCAGGTCCCATGCTCGAACGCATGGGCTGGCATCAAAACGTCTAAGAACTGCGAACGCAGTCCCGGCCACCGATGCCCGTGGCTTCCAGCGCCCCGAAAGGCGCGAGGTGAATCCAGCGCCAGACGGCGCTACGTGGTGCGAGAAAATGGAAATAGACCCGCATGGACATGCGGAATCTGCGACCTGAGACGGTCGTAATGAATCGGGGAGCGCCTTGGGTTGGCTCTCCCGTCATGCGCCCAAGATCGTTGGGCGCAGAGGTACGCGCAAGCCGGGTACGGCCTACGGTTTCATGCCCTTCACCCGGTATGGTGGCCGGAGGGGGGCGTTTACTTTCAACGGGACGAATCCCGCGAAGGCGCTTACGCGCTATGTTTTAGGTGCGCTTTCGCGCGACTTCCTGCGGGACAAGCCCGCGACGTGTTTCATCCTGCGGGACGCGCCCGCATTTTTTCAATTCCTAGCCCAGTGACGAGACCGGAGCGGTGCGATTGACGCTAGGCTCACCGCTTTGGTGCTGCTTCCTGCGGGCATGCCCGCTTTGTGTTACTACTGGCGGGACAAGCCCGCATTAGGTGAAAGGCTTTCATCGGCACTTGGCCGTTTAACGGGAGAAAGCATACCCCGTGCTTGCTGTTGGATGCTGCACACCCGCCCCACAGCAAAACAGGCGGATGCCCGACTTTTCACCCTCGATAGGTTCCCTGTCGGTGGGTTGAGTCTGAGCGCATTATGCGCTTCCATTGCTACAATGCAAGCCCCTACAAAAAAATATTTTTGCCGTGAATTCAATGAGTTCCGATACGTCCAGCTACTTCCGGTTACATCTCATTTCATCCCATTACGTCTCATTCAGCCCATCGAAAAACGCCCCTCCCCCCGGCGCATCCGTTGACGCCCCCTCATCATCATTTGAAGTCATTTTGCCCGTGGCATATCAACAGCCGGAGAAGCGCCGTCTACGGCGATACGGTAGTGCCTCTCCCCACGCGTCACTACGTAGCTTCGCCCCGTAGTGACGCGTGGCCACGCCGCCCGCCGCGCCAAGCGCATGCAGCCGACGAACCGCCGCCAACAGCGCCGCGCCCCAGGCGTAGGCTGGAGGCCACGCGCCGCAAGCATTGAACCCGCAGTTACCCACCGGGGGCTAGTAGTAGACACGCCCCCCGTGGATAACTGCTAGTCGCCTTTGCGTAATGGAAGCATCGCTAAAACCTGTGCAGCGGAATCGCCGACAATTTCACAGGAATCGTATGCTTATACCGTGCTTGGAATTGTTCAGTTTTTCGGTATTTCACTTTTCATGAATTTATATAGCCTATAAGAATAATAGATCACA